>DASXQK010000247.1:0-21103 GCA_036493015.1 Dongiaceae bacterium
GACCACCAGCCGGAGAACCCGGCGGCGAAGCAGGGCTATATCGATATACATCTCTCGTTGCCGAGCCCGGACGTGGCCCAGCAGTTCCTCGTGTATGCCCAAACGGGGCATTTCACGAAAATCGAATCCGTGACGAAACCGGGCCGCATCACCGCCTATCGCCTGCCGCTCTGGCATTACACGACACCGCTGGTGGCCAAACGCGGCCGGGACTCTTCGGCCCGGCGCTGGGTGCTGCTGGGGACGTTTCTCTATGCGGATGCTTCTTCACCTCCCGGCAATCGCGCCGTAGGCTCGAAAGCCAGGGAATAATCAAATGAGCAGAGGCTTCGCAGCGCCATGAGTGATCAGGCAACAACCACGCGCATCCGCAACGCCGATTGGGTGGTGGCGTTCGATCCATCCAGCGGCAAGCATGTCTATCGCCGCGGCATCGATGTCGAATTTGCCGGTGGGGCGATAACCCATGTCGGTGCGTCGCGCGGCGGCGCGGCCGACAGCGAAATCGACGGGCGCGGCCTGATGGTCATGCCGGGTCTCATCAATGTCCATTCTCATCCTACCAGCGAATCCATGCTGAAGGGTCTGACCGACGAGGCCGGCAGCCCCAAGCTCTACAACAGCTCGCTCTACGAATACCTGTTCCTGTTCCAGAACGACGCGGCGGGCACCAGGGCAGCGAGCGAGGTCTCGTTCTGCGAGCTGCTGATGAGCGGCGTTACCACGCTTTGCGATCTGTCGCTCGAGCATGAGGGCTGGCTCGATACGCTGGGCGAGAGCGGCCTGCGAGGCTATGCCGCGCCCATGTTCCGCTCCGGGCGCTGGCGCACCGGCGACGGGCATAGCGTCAGCTATGAGTGGAACGAGGAGGGCGGGCGCAAGGCGATGGAAAGCGCGCTGCGCCTGATCGAACGCGCCCAGCAGCATCCCTCCGGCCGGCTATCGGGCATGGTCTGCCCGGCCCAGATCGATACCTGCACGCCGGAGCTCATCTCATCGGCCGCGGATGCGGCGCGCGAACGCCGGTTGCCATTCCAGATCCATGCCGCCCAAAGCGTCGTCGAGTTCCATGAGATCATGCGCCGGCATGGCAAGACGCCGATCGAATGGCTGCAATCGCTCGGGGCACTCGGGCCCAATGCGCTCGTCGGTCACGGCATCTTCCTGGATCATCATTCCTGGCTGCACTGGACCAGCCGCGACGATATGGGCCGGCTGACGGAGAGCGGGACCAACATCGCCCACTGCCCGACGGTCTTCATGCGCCGCGGCATCACCCTGCAGGATTTCGGCATGTACAAACGTGCGGGCATCAATATCGGTATTGGGACCGATACCTTCCCGCATAATTTCATCGAGGAGATGCGCAACGCCGCCTATGCCGCGCGCATCAGCGCCGGCAATGTTCATGCGCTCCGCACCACGGATATCTTCGATGCCGCGACCCTGGGCGGGGCGAAGGCGCTGGGACGCGAGGATATCGGCCGCATCGCTACCGGCGCCAAGGCCGATCTCGTTCTGGTCGATGTGACCCATCCGGCCATGCGTCCGGTCTATGACCCGATCCGCAGCCTGATTTATGCTGCCGGCGAGCGGGCGATCCGCCAGGTCTTCGTCGATGGGCGCCAGGTGGTGAAGGATGGCAGGGCGCTGGCCTTCGATTTTGCCGACGCCTCGGCGCGGCTCGAGGCGGCCCAGGCGCGCTCGATAGAAAAGGTGCCAGGATTCGACTGGAGCCGGCGCAGCGTCTCGGTGCTGATGCCGACGACGTACGAGGTGAATTAGGCGGTTGCTGCCTCGTAAGCCGCCCAAGCCTCTGCCTGGGCGACCGCGGTCTTGTAGGCTCGCTCGGAACGATAGGGCCCGAACTTCGGCAATGATTTCGGCGTTGCCGCCACCATCGTGCCGCCATAGGGCAGGATCTTGAACAGGCCGCCATCGCGGCCGATCAGCGGGATAGACAGCCGCTTGCGCGAGAAGACGCGACGCAGGCTCGCCGAATATTCGCGATGGACCTGGAACTCCCCGGGATCCTTTTCGAACAGCAACTCATGGGCGGCGACAAACTGCCGGCGGTATTCCGCGTCGACGATCTCGAGATTCGACATCACCCAGCAGCGATCGGCGAAGGTCCAGTGGATGGAGAGGCCGATGAAGTTGCCCTTGCGGTCGAGATAGGGGAAGAAGGGAAAGCTGCGGCAGGCGAGGCTGCGATTGTCGCGCTCGCAATGGCGCGCACCCTTGCATTCGACGGCAAGGCAGCTCGAATGCAGCTCGGCGACCAGCTGCTTGCCGGTGGCGTCGCTCGGCCGGTGGCGATGCCACAGATCGCTGCGCGATTGCAGCAGCTCGAATTCGGCGCGATCGACGATGGGCACCGCGTTCTCGGTCGAGCAGCAGACTGGCTCACCGCCGTTCAGCGGCGAGCAGAATTTTCCGCAGTCGAATCGGGAAACCGGCGCATTGAAGATGTCGTAGATCGCCTTGAAGTCGGCGGGCTGGATGCGGCGCTTGGGCATGATGAATGATTCGTGGCTGCGGAATGATTTGTGAACGCGAGGCGGGCGACTATAGCGGCCAAGCGCGACAGATCAACCGCCATCGGCGGCGGCTTGTCGCTGATGGCTTGTCGCTGATGGCTTGTCGGGGCAGCGGCTGCCACTATGATGCGCGCGAGCCGGGGAGAAGCAGGGCCATGCCACGGTATTGGGTCGTCGGCGGCGAATACGCCGATACGAAATTCAAGAAGATCGCCGGCGGCGGCAAGGAAACCCGGCTTGGCCCGTTCGATGGCTATGCGGCGGCCAAGGACGCCTGGCAGGCCAAGGCCTGGGCGACGGTGGACAGCGCCAATACGCGTTATCGCATCGTTAAGGAAGCAAAGCCGCGCAGACGCCCGGCCGCGTCGGGTGGCAAAGCGGCAAGCAAGGCAAAGACATGAACCAGGGTTGGAGTATCGAATTTCTCGGCATCATCGCCGCCACGCTCACCACCGGCGCGCTCATTCCCCAAACGATCAAGGTGTGGCGCACGAAATCGGCGGGCGATCTGTCGCTGATCATGTATCTCATGACGTGGCTCGGGATCATGCTCTGGATCGTCTATGGCTTCATCATCGGCTCCCTGGCGCTCGTCTACGCCAACGTGATCAGCTGGGCGCTGGTCAGCACGATCCTCTATTTCAAGCTGCGCTATCGCCCTGCTTTAGCCGCCGGCATCCCATAGCCAGACAATGGTCTGCCGCGAGATGCGGTCTTCGAGGTCAAGGCTGGTGGGAACCTGGTAGCGGGCGACTTCGCTGAGGCCTGCCGCCGGCAGATAATTCCGCCCCGGATCGCCCATCAGCACGCGCTTGCCCGATGCCGCCAGGCGCGCAAACCAGCGCCCGGCGTTTTCGGCCATGGGCCGCTCGTAGCAGACATCGCCGGCCAGGATCACATCCCAGGGCCCGTCTTCGCCCATGATATCTTTCTCGATCAGATCGAGCGCAACCGCGTTGAGCCCGGCATTCAAGCCGATGGCGGCGGTGGCGAAGCGGTCGATCTCCGCCGCCGCCACGCTTGCCGCCCCTGCCTTGGCAGCCGCGATGGCCGCAAGCCCGCTGCCGGCGGCAAAATCCAGCACGCGCAGGCCGCGCAGCTCTTGCGGATGATCCAGCAGATAGCGGGCGAGCGCCTGCCCGCCGGGCCAGGCAAAGGCCCAATAGGGCGGCGGCAGGCCGTGCTTTTCCAGATCGGCTTCGGTTGCCTGCCAGAGCGGAACCACCTCGCTTGCCAGATGCAGGCGGATCTCCGGCACCAGCGGCGGGCTGGCGATGATCGTCTCGCGGCGTACGAAAGCGATTGGATCCGGTTCGCTCAACCGGGAAAGAATCGGCCGGCCAGGAAGGCGATGAAGATCGCCCAGCCGAGCCAGCGATTGGCGTTGAACCTCTTCAGGCAATCGGCGGGATTGTCGATATCGACGAAGGTGATCTGCCAAGCCAGGTGCAGTGCTGCACAGACAACCGCGAGCCAGGCGATCTTGCCCAACCCGCCCAGCAGGATGGTCAGCGCCAGCAGCGCCAGCATGGCAAGGGCGAACAGAGCGAGCCACGGTTTGGTGCGGCCGCCAAATTTCAGCGCCGTCGACCTGACACCGATCAGCGCATCATCTTCCTTGTCCTGGTGCGCATAGATCGTGTCATAGACCATGGTCCAGGCGATCCCGGCGGCGTAGAGGGCGACCGGCGCCGGATCGATCCGCCCCGTGGATGCTGCATACCCCATCAGCGCGCCCCAGTTGAAGGTCAGGCCGAGGAAGGCCTGGGGCCAATAGGTGATGCGCTTCATGAAGGGGTATGTCGCCACCAGCAGCAGCGAGGCGACGCCCAGCCCTGCCGCCAGCGGGCGCAGCAGCAGCAGGATGAACAGGCCGATCAGAAGCTGGATCGCCAGAAAGACGATGGCGCCGAAAATGCCGATCTCGCCGCTGGCGATGGGCCGGCCCGCCGTACGGGCCACCTGGCGGTCGTAATTGCGGTCGACCAGATCGTTGAAGGTGCAGCCCGCGCCACGCATGACGAACGATCCGACGCCGAACAGGAACAGCAGCCAGAAATTGGGCCAGCCGCCCGCCGGTGCTGCCAGCGCGATCGCCCACCAGCCGGGAAACAGCAGCAGCCAGGTGCCGATGGGACGGTCGAGCCGCGCAAGACGGGCATAGGGCCCGAGATAGGCCGGCAGATAGCGATCGACCCAGTTGCCGCGGCGAATATCGCTGTAGCCGGAATCGAGCTCGTTCATGGTGCCAGGATCGCAGGCTCGGGGACTGATGGCTGGGCGCAGGTCATGACATAGTATAGCCCGGCTTTTCAAACCCACGAGTTGCGTCACCGCGTAGCAGGATGATTCCCCGCCTTCATACCGAGCAAGATCTGCGGCCCGGTGCGGTCATCGAACTGGATGCCGCGCGCAGCCATTATCTGCGCGCCGTGCTGCGCCGCGAGGCGGGATCCGAGCTGCTGTTGTTCAACGGTCGCGATGGCGAATGGCGCGCCGGCATCGAGCGTCTCGCCAAATCGGGCGCGCGGATCGAACTGGTCCAACAGACGCGTCGGCAACAGGCCTCGCCGGACCTCTGGCTGGTCTTCGCGCCCATCAAGGGCGACCGGATCGATAACCTGGCGGAAAAGGCAACCGAACTCGGCTGTTCCTGCCTGTGGCCGGTCTTCACCCAGCACACCACCGTAGGCCGGGTGAATATCGAGCGCATGCGCGCCAATGCGATCGAAGCCGCCGAGCAATGCGAGCGCCTCGATGTTCCCGGCATACGTACGCCGGCGAAACTGGGTGAGATTCTGGACAGCTGGTCTCCGGCGCGCCGCCTTATCGTCTGCGCCGAATCCGGCCAAGCGATGCCGATCGCAGAAGCGTTGCGCGCCTTGCCGGTAAATGCGTCCTGCGCGGTCATGAGCGGGCCGGAGGGCGGCTTTGCGCGATCCGAGCTTGACGCTCTTTCGAAACTGCCTTTTGTTACCGCCGTTGGCTTGGGGCCGCGTGTGCTCCGCGCCGACACCGCCGCGCTCGCGGCGCTTGCCTGCTGGCAGGCTATTCTCGGCGATGGCCGGGAACGTCCGCCGGCACGCTGAACCGGGGAAGCGCGCCGCGGTTTCAAGCGATCGTCTCCGCGCTTCCTCTCATTTCTGACGACGACGTCCGAAAGGTGCCGAATGTCCGCTCCACCGAAATCGCGCGGCGAGCCCATCACCAGCAAGCGCCAGCTCGTCGAATACATTGAGCAAGGCTGCAAGCCGATCGAGCAATGGCGCATCGGCACCGAGCATGAGAAGTTCGCCTTCGACCGCAAGACGCTGCGCCGATTGCCCTATGAGGGCGCCAACGGCATCGGCGCCCTGCTGCGCGCCATGCAGCGCTTCGGCTGGCAGCCGGTCGAGGAAAACGGCAACGTCATTGCCCTCTCGCACGATGCCTGCAGCATCTCGCTGGAGCCGGGCGGACAGTTCGAACTCTCCGGCGCGCCTGTCGAGACGATCCACAAGACCTGCGACGAGGTGCAGACGCATCTGAAACAGGTGAAGGAGATCGGCAACGAACTCGGCATCGGCATGCTGGGCATGGGGTTCGATCCGAAATGGGCCCGTTCGGACATCTCGTGGATGCCCAAGGGCCGCTACAAGATCATGGGTGCCTACATGCCCAAGAAGGGCAGCCTCGGCCTCGACATGATGCTGCGCACTTGTACGGTGCAGGTGAATCTCGACTTCGCCAGTGAAGCGGACCTGGTGAAGAAGATGCGCGTCTCGCTGGCGCTGCAGCCGGTGGCGACCGCGCTCTTCGCCGATTCGCCCTTCACCGAAGGCAAGGCGAACGGCTTTCAGAGCTATCGCAGCCATATCTGGACCGATACCGATCCCGACCGCAGCGGCATGCTGCCCTTTGCCTTCGAGCCCGGCATGGGCTTCGAGCGCTATGTCGACTACCTGCTCGATATGCCGATGTATTTCATTTACCGCGACGGCAAGTATGTCGATGTCAGCGGGAAATCCTTCCGCGACTTCATGGCCGGGCGCCTGCCGGGACATCTGGGGGAGATCCCGGGCATGGGTGATTGGGTCGACCATATGTCCACGGCCTTCCCCGAGGTGCGGTTGAAGCGCTTTCTGGAGATGCGCGGGGCCGATGGCGGCCCTTGGGACCGGCTCTGTGCCTTGCCGGCGCTCTGGGTCGGGCTTCTCTACGATTCAGGGGCGCTGGATGCCGCCTGGGATATCGTCAAGGACTGGACGGTTGTCGAGATGGCGGCGCTGCGTCGCGATGTACCACGGCTGGCGCTGAAGGCCAATTTCCGCGGCAAGCCGCTGCAGGAACTTGCCCGCCGGGTGGTGCATATCGCCCGCGAAGGGCTGACCCGGCGGCGCAAGCTCGACCGCATGGGTGGCGACGAATCCCACTTCCTGAACACCCTGGATCGCATCGCCGAATCTGGCGTAACGCCTGCCGAGGTAAAGCTCGGACTATTTAACGGTCGGTGGAAACAGTCCGTCGACCCGGTGTTCAGCGAATTCGCTTATTGAGACCGGTACGGGCGCTTGAAAATTATCTTTACCCCACAAACAGTTAGGGCCGCGGCTTGGGGAACCGCGGCCCTGCTCTGGGGTAGTCATGTCTAGTTTGGGGAGGGGCTAGACGGGAGTATCAAACAGCGAAAAGATTAATAGAAGGTTAACAACGTCTGTGAATAGTCTGTTTCTTGCGGAAAACCCCGGATTTCAGCCATGAAAACCAACATCGGCTGCCGGGCTTTGTTAATCGGTGTGATGATTCTTACCCCGCTCATCGCCTTTGCCGGGCTACAGGGCGAGAATCTGCTAGTGGCGCCGATTCCCGGTTGGGTCCAGGCCTACAACGCGGCGGGCAACGGGATCCGGCTACTGGAATACGTGCCGCCCGGTCAGAACATCAATGCCTGGTCGCAGATGGCGACCGTGGAGATCTTTTATGGCCGGGGCGGCACGAAGCCCCGTGATCTGCAGCAGAAGATTGTCCAAGGCTTCCGCGAGAACTGCGAGGGGCTGCATGTCAGCGATCTGGGGTCAGGTACATCCGGCGGCCTGCCCGCCGCGCGCTGGCTGACCTACTGCAGCAAGTTCCGTCCGCTCGGCACCGGCGAGATCTCCTATTCCCAGGCAATCAGCGGCAAGGACCACTTCTACCTGGTGCAGCGCTCATGGCGCGGCGCGCCCTTCGATTTGACCAAGCCGCTGCCCATTCCCGATACGCTGCTAAAGGAGTGGGAGGCCTATCTGAACCAGGTCTCGGTCTGCGACAGCCGCGATCCGAAGCGGCCTTGTCCGTAGTGGCTCGGAGATAGCCACCCCCCACCCGGCGATCCACTCTGCAATCCCACCCGCTTGACGGGGCGGGTTAGGGTGGGGGTGGCCGTTTCTAAAACGTCCCCGGAAAATCGCCGCCATCCAGCAGCCAGTTCTGCCCGGTGATATAGCCGGCATGGATGGAGCAGAGGAAAGCGCAGGCCGCACCGAATTCGGGCGGCTGGCCGAAGCGCCCGGCCGGAACTTGCGCCGCGAGTTCGGCCGCCGTCTCGTCACGCGACTTCTTCTGCGATTCCGCCGTGTGACGGATGAAACTCTCCAGACGGTCGGTGGCAAAAGATCCGGGCAGCAGATTGTTGATGGTGACGTTCTTGCGCACGGTCTTGCGCGAGAGCCCGGCAACGAAGCCGGTGAGGCCCGAGCGCGCGCCGTTGGAAAGTCCCAGCGAATCGATGGGTGCCTTCACCGCGGAAGAGGTGATGTTGACGATGCGCCCGAAGCCGCGTGCCATCATGCCGTCCACCGTCGCCTTCATGAGTTCGATGGGGGTCAGCATGTTGGCGTCGATGGCCGCCAGCCACTGATTGCGGTCCCATTGGCGGAAGTCGCCAGGGGGCGGGCCACCGGCATTGTTCACCAGAATGTCGGGGTTCGGGCAGGCGGCGAGCAAAGCCTGTCTGCCGGCCGGCGTCGTCACATCGGCGGCCACCACCGTCACCTTGACCTTGCTGGCACTGCGAATTGCGCCGGCCACCTTTTCCAGTTCGGCCGCGTTGCGCGCATTGATCACCAGATCGACGCCGGCAGCCCCCAACGCCTCGGCGCAGGCACGGCCGAGCCCCTTGCTGGAAGCGCAGACGATTGCCTTGCGGCCGCGAATGCCGAGATCCATGAGAACGCTCCTTTGCCGCTATTGATCGGATTCCGTTGCCAGGCGAGCGATGTCTTCGCCTGCCAGTCGATAGGGTACCCAATGTGACTGGTTGGTAAACCCCAGATGCTCGTACATCTTGCGGGCGGGGTTCCATTCCAGCACCGCAAGATCGACGCGCTGGAAATTCCGCTCCAACGCGATCCGTGCCACCGCGCCCAGCAGGCGCTTTCCCAGCCCAAGGCCGCGCGCGGCCTCGCGCACGAAGAAATCCTCCACATGCAGCCCGGCGCGCCCGACCCAGGTGGAATAGTTGTGGAAGAACATGACGAAGCCCTGGATGCGGCCATCGACTTCGCCCATCAGCACTTCGCAGCGCCGGTTGGGCCCGAAGCAGTCGCGGCGGTAATCCGCTTCGGTTGCTTCCACGCTGCTCGCCGGCTCGCGTTCATAGATCGCAAGCTCGCGCACCATGGCGAGGATCTCACCGGCATCCGCAACCTCAGCGGGCCGGATTCGGATCGCCGGCAAGACCTATTCCGCCGCCTGGTTCTGCGGCTGCGGCGGTTGCCAGCGCAGCACGGGTCGGCGCGCGGCCGTGGTCTCGTCCAGGCGCCGGCGCGGTGTCAGCCGCGGTGCCGCATGGAAGGCATCCGCTTCGCCCGCCTTGGCGCGTTTGGCGAGGCTCAGCAGCGAGCCGATGAACTGATCGAGGGATTCCTTGCTCTCCGTCTCCGTCGGCTCCATCAGCAAGGCGCCATGCACCACCAGCGGGAAGTACATGGTCATGGGATGGAAGCCTTCATCGATCATCATCTTGGCGAAGTCGAGCGTGGTGACGCCGGTATCCTTGAGGAAGCGGTCGTCGAACAGCGCCTCATGCATGCAGGGGCCCTCGAAGGCCGGCGTCAGCTCCTCGGAAAGGCAGGCCATCAGATAGTTGGCGTTCAGCACCGCGTCATTGGCGACCTGGCGCAGACCGTCGGCACCGTGGCTCATCATGTAGGCAAGCGCCCGGATGAACATGCCCATCTGTCCCTGGAAGCCCTTGAGGCGCCCGAAGCTGGCACCCTTCTTGCCGTGACTCCCCTCATGTTCGACGAGCGAGAATCCCTTGGGCCCATGGACGACATAGGGTAGCGGCGCAAAGGGGGCGAGCGCCTCCGACAGCACGACGGGACCACTGCCCGGCCCGCCGCCGCCATGGGGCGTGGAGAACGTCTTGTGCAGATTGATATGCATGCAATCGACGCCGAGATGGCCTGGGCGCACATGGCCGACGATGGCATTGAAGTTAGCGCCATCGCCATAAACGAAGCCACCGGCCTTGTGCATGTCCTCGGCGATGCGCTCGAAATCGCCCTCGAACAGGCCGCAGGTGTTGGGATTGGTGATCATGATGCCGGCGACATTGCCGTCCAACTTCGCGCGGAAGGCGGCAAGGTCGACGCGGCCCCGGGTGTTGGCGGGAATCGATTCGACCTCGAAGCCGCAGGCCGCCGCCGTTGCCGGGTTGGTGCCGTGGGCCGATTCCGGCACCAGAATGCGCTTGCGCTTTTCACCGCGATGATCGAGTGCCGCGCGGATTGCCATGACGCCGCAAAGCTCGCCATGGGCGCCGGCTGCCGGCGACATGGCGACCGCCGGCATGCCCGTCAGCGTCTTCAGCCAATGGGCAAGCTGGTCGATCAACTCAAGCGCGCCCTGGACGGTAGAGATCGGCTGCATCGGGTGCAGATCGCCCAGGCCCGCAATGCGCGCCAGCTTCTCGTTCAGGCGCGGGTTGTGCTTCATGGTGCAGGAGCCCAGCGGGTAGATCCCGCTGTCGATGGCGTAGTTCTTCTGGCTGAGGCGCGTGTAGTGGCGGATCGCCTGGGGTTCCGCCAGGCCCGGCAGGCCGATGGCACCCTTGCGGCGCAGGCCGCCCAGGCGATCATTGACCGCTGCCGGCGCGGGCAGATCGACGCCACAACGTCCCGGCATGCCCTGCTCGAAAATCAGCGGCTCCTCGATCATCAGGCCGCGATTGCCGGTCCAGGTCTCGATTTTGGGTTGTTCGGCCATCACAGCACCTCTTTCAGCGCGCCGACCAGCGCGTCCATGTCGGCGTCGGTCGTGCATTCGCTGGCCGCAACCAGCAGCAGATTGGCAAGCTCGGGTTGCTTCGGGTGAAGCCGGGATACCGGCACGCCGCCCAGGATCTTCTTCTGGACGAGCTTCTCCACCACGTCGGCCGCCGGCTTTGGCAGGACAAGAGTGAACTCGTTGAAGAAGGCGTCGGTCGCAATCCGGCAGCCGGGGATGGCGGAGAGCCGCTCGGCGAGGCGCACCGCATTGGCGTGATTGATCTCGGCCAGCCGCGTCAGCCCCGCTTCGCCCAGCAGCGTCAGGTGGATGGTGAAGCCGAGCGAGCAGAGGCCCGAATTGGTGCAGATGTTGCTGGTCGCCTTTTCGCGCCGGATATGCTGCTCGCGGGTCGACAGCGTCAGAACCCAGCCGCGCTTGCCGTCGACATCGGTGGTCTCGCCGACGAGGCGCCCGGGCATCTGGCGCATGTATTTCTCGCGGGTGGCGAACAGGCCGAGATAAGGCCCGCCGTAGGTCAGCGCGTTGCCGATGGGTTGGCCCTCGGCGGTCACGATATCGGCACCCATGGCGCCAGGCGGCTGGACCAGGCCGAGCGAGACCGGCTCGGTCACCGCGACGATCAGCAACGCACCCGCCTTGTGGCAGGCTTCCGCCAGTTTCGTGTGATCGCGCAGATGGCCGAAGAAATCCGGGTTCTGGACGACGACGCACGAGGTCTCGGAATCGATCAGTCCCACCAGGTCTTCGCTGCCGGAAGGATCGGGGTCGCCCAACGCCAGCTTGAACTCCAGGAATCGCGCATGGGTCTCGCAGATCTCGCGGTAATGGGGATGTAGATTGCCGGAAATGACGGCGCGATGCCGGCGGGTGACGCGATTGGCCATCATCACCGCTTCGGCGGTTGCCGTGCCACCGTCATACATGGAGGCGTTGGCGACCTCCATGCCGGTGATCAGGCAGACCTGGGTCTGGAACTCGAACAGATATTGCAGCGTGCCTTGCGTTACCTCCGGCTGGTAGGGCGTGTAGGAGGTCAGGAACTCGCCGCGCTGGATCAGATGATCGACGGCGGCGGGGACATGATGGCGATAGGCGCCGGCGCCAAGGAAACTCGGCACGGATGATGTGCCCAAGTTCTTGGCCGCCATGGCGCCGATGGCGCGCTCGACCTCCAGCTCGCCCTGATGGGCGGGAAGATGGATGGGCCCGCCTTGCCAGGCTACTTCCGGCACGTCGCGATAAAGTGAATCGACCGAGGGCACGCCGATCTTCGCCAGCATGGCGCGGCGATCGGTATCGGTCAGCGGCAGATAGCGCATCAGTGCAGCCCCTCGACATAGGTTTTGTAGGCTGCTTCATCCATCAGCTTGGCGAGCTGTCCCAGATCGCTCAGTTTTACCTTGAAGAACCAGCCGGCCCCCAGCGGATCGCTGTTCACTGTTGCGGGGGCGTCGGGCAGCGCCTTATTGACATCGACGACGCTGCCGCTGACCGGTGCGAAGATCTCGCTCGCCGCCTTCACGGATTCGACGACGGCGATCTCCTTTCCCTGCTCGGCCTTGCGGCCGACTTCCGGCAGTTCGACGAAGACCACGTCGCCCAGCTGCTCCTGGGCATAGGGCGAGATGCCGACGGTGCCGACATCGCCCTCGACGCGAATCCATTCATGTTCCTGGGTGTATTTGAGGCCGCTCATGGAATTTCTCTCCCGCTAGCGTTTGTAGTTATGTTTGACGAAGGGCAGCGATACGGTTTTGCCGGGCAGCGCCTTGCCGCGCACGATCAGGTTCAACGCCGAGCCGGGTGTGGCGGCCGAAGACTCTACATAGCCCATGGCAACTGGCCCGCCGACACTGGGGCCGAAGCCACCGCTGGTGATCTCGCCGATCTTGCGGCCGGAACTGTCCTGGACTTCCGTATGGTCGCGCGCCGGCTGCTTGCCCTCGGGCAGAATGCCGACGCGCCTGCGCTTCGGACCTTCCGCCAACTGCTTTTGCACGATCGCAGCGCCGGGAAAGCCGCCTTCCTTACGCCGGCGCTGGCCGATGCTCCAGGCGAGTCCCGCCTCGATGGGCGTGGTCGTCGTGTCGATGTCATGGCCGTAGAGGCAGAGCCCCGCTTCTAGGCGCAGCGAATCCCTGGCGCCGAGGCCGATGGGCTTGACCTCCGGCATTGCCAGCAGCCGGCGCGCCAGCGCTTCCGCGTGATCGTTGGGCACGGAAATCTCGAATCCGTCCTCGCCGGTATAGCCCGAGCGGGTGACGAAGCAGCGCGCGCCCTCGATTACCCAGAAGGCGCCGCTCATGAATTCCATCTTGCGGCAATCGGGGACGAGGCGCGCGAACGCATCGACGGCGGATGGTCCCTGGAGCGCCAGCAAGGCGCGCTTGCCCAGTCTCTCGATATCGACATCGGCGGATATTTGTTTTTTCAGATGCGCTTCGTCCTGTTCCTTGCAGGCGGCATTGACGACGAGGAACAGATGGTCGCCCAGGTTGGTGACCATCAGATCGTCGAGGATGCCGGCCTCATCGTTGGTGAAGAGCGCGTAGCGCGTGCGCGCCTGGGCGAGGTCGCGGATATCGGATGTGACGACACGCTCCAGCGCTCTTGTCGCATCGCCGCCGGGCTTGGCCGTCAACCGCAGCTGGCCCATATGCGAGACATCGAACAGCCCGGCCTGTGCGCGGGTGTGCTGATGCTCGCTCAATATGCCGCTTGGATATTGCACCGGCATGTCGTAGCCGGCGAACGGCACCATCTTGGCGCCGAGCTCCACATGCAGCGCGTAGAGCGGGGTGTGTTTGAGTGTTTCTTCGGCCATGGCATTCTCCAGCGGACGACGTTGCGCCATGAGCAGCCTTGCAGCTTCGCTCGCGGCGCCCCCTCTGTCGTCGAACCTGAAAGATTGACCAGCGCCGGCGAATGGCCAGCCCCAGCTTTCCTCTTCGGTGAGGCGGTTTGCCGCCTGCTTTCCAGAGTGCCTATTGCCCCGCGCGGTCCTCTTTGCCTGAGAGTTTCCGGGGCGGTTGCTCCTTCGGCGCCGGTATCGCTACCGGTCTCTCCCGCGCGGGTCGTATCGAAGCGCGCGAAGCTTCCGCCCAGTTGTCCTTGCGGTCAAGCCGGAAAAGGCGACGGTTGGAAGACGGCTGCTTGTCATACCGGTTCGGGCGGCAAGCGAAGGATTTTAACCACAGAGGCATAGAGAAGAACGAGGTCGTGCCGCTCTCCATTCGTCATGCTTGGCCGGCCGATGGCCGAGCCGAGCATCCACGGCTTCTTTCTTCGCAGCCCAAGTCGTGGATGCCCCGCATTCGCGGGCATGACGACAAGGGAATTGCGCCAGCGAGAATCGCTGACGGCTATCCTGTGCCCAGCACTCTAAGCCATGAATTATTCTTCGCGCCGCTGCTCGATGCGCGGCGGCCGTCCTACTGCGGATGGGCGCGGTTGTAGGCGACTTCCTCGGGCGTCAGCACGAAGCCGACGAAGACGCGGTACTGGTTGCCCTGCAGCGGGTTGCTGACAGGAATATCCTGCTCCAGCTCCTCGACCCCTGAACTGCGCGTCTGGTTGCCGGGGAATGCGACGCCGGAATCGAATTCCTGGCGTGCCAGCACGTTGTCGGCCTTGTCGACGATGGCGACGAAAAAGGTGAACGGGGCCTTGCGGGTCGTATTCGCCGGGCCGCGGCTGGCGATGAATTCGACCTTCAGGTCGACCACGACCGACCCGTCGCTCGCCGAACAGGAGCCGGCCAGCTGACCGACCGCCGCCTCGAAGGTGACGTCGGTCAGATCATGGCCACCGGGAACGAAGCGCGTCAGCCGCGATACGTCGCCGACCTTGCTGACATCCGGACAAGTGAGGGTAGGGCCGCTGCTGCCGCCGAACATCCGGTCGAAGAAGCCGCCGCTGCTTCCCCCGCTGCTTCCCCCGCTACTGCCGCCGCAGGCGCTCAGCAACAACCCCGGGACAAGCAGGGTAGCGATCAGACGGGCAGGGTTCATGCTTGCAGGGTCTTGTGGGTGCCATCGCAGAGCGGCGCGCTCTTCGTCTGCTTGCAGCCGCAGAGCCAGACCGCCTTGTCGGCATCGGCCTTGTAAGCCACCGGCGTCAGCCCGCTACCCTTGTGGGAGCCGTCGCAGAAGGGCTGATTCTTGCTGCGCCCGCAGGCACACCAGTAATAGGCCTTGCTCGCCTGGACATCGACTTTAAACGGTTCGCGGGCTGCGACAATTGGCTTATCCATCATAGGCTTCCTTCGCTACCGGCGCTTTGATATTGTCCGCTCGAATTTGCGCTACAGTCGGCCGGACTGTAGTGAACGCCCTGTCGCCGCACAAGGCCCGCCCATGTCATCGCCGCTGCCGCCGCTTCGCATCTTGCTCGCCGCTCCGCGCGGATTCTGCGCCGGGGTGGATCGTGCGATTCAGATCGTCGAACAGGCGCTCTCTCGCTATGGCGCGCCGGTCTATGTGCGGCATGAGATCGTCCATAATCGCTTCGTGGTGGAGCAGCTCGAACGCCGCGGTGCCGTCTTCGTCGAGGAGCTGGACCAGGTGCCCGATGATGCACCCGTGGTCTTCTCCGCTCATGGTGTGCCCAAGGCGGTGCCGGCGGAGGCGAACCGGCGCAATCTGTTCTATCTCGATGCCACATGTCCCCTGGTCAGCAAGGTGCATCGCGAGGCCGAGCGCCATCACGCCGCCGGCCGCCATATCCTGCTGATCGGTCACGCCCATCATCCCGAAGTGATCGGCACCATGGGGCAATTGCCGGCCGGTGCCGTGAGCCTGGTCGAATCGCCGCGGGCCGCCGAGACGCTGGAGGTCGCCGATCCCGGCAATCTTGCCTATATCACCCAGACCACGCTCTCGGCCGACGACACCGCCGAGGTCGTCGCCGCCTTGCGCCGGCGCTTCCCCTCGATCCAGGGGCCGAAGCGCGACGACATTTGCTACGCGACGACGAACCGCCAGCAGGCGGTGAAGGCGATCGCGGGGCGTTGTGAAGCCCTGCTCGTGCTGGGTGCGCCCAATTCGTCCAACTCCATGCGGCTGGTCGAAGTCGCCAAGGCCGCCGGCTGCCAGGATGCCTTCCTGGTGCGCAGCGCAGCCGAGATCGACTGGAACCGCCTCGATAGCGTGCGCAGCCTGGGCATTACCGCCGGCGCCTCGGCGCCGGAGATCCTGGTGGAGGAGGTGGTGGCCGCCTGCCGCGACCGTTTTGCGGTGGAGGTCGAAGAAGTGACTGTCACCCGCGAGAATGTGGAGTTCAGGCTGCCCCGCGCGCTTTCCGCCTGATCCACCCTCGGCTGATCCACCCCGGCTAACTCGACATGGCGGTCTATACCGAAGTTCCCGATAGCGAACTCGAAGCGTTTATCGCCCGTTATGACATCGGGCCGGCGATCTCCTGCAAGGGCATCGCCGAAGGTGTGGAGAACAGCAACTTCCTGCTCCACACCGAACAGGGCAGCTACATCCTGACGCTCTACGAGAAGCGGGTGAAGTCCAGCGACCTGCCGTTCTTCATCGGTCTGATGGAGCATCTGGCGCGCAAGGGCCTTGCCTGTCCGACCCCAATCCACCAACGCAGCGGCGAGGCGCTGGGCGAGCTTTGCGGCCGGCCCGCCGCCATCATCAGTTTCCTGGAAGGCATGTGGCCACGCAGGCCGGCGGCACGTCACTGCCAGCTTCTAGGCGAGGCGCTGGCGAACTTCCATCTCGCCGGCGCCGATTTCACCATGAAACGGCCCAACGATCTCTCGCTCGCCGGCTGGCGCCGGCTGTTCGATTCCTGCCGCGAGCGCGCGCATGAAGTGGCAGCGGGACTGGCCGATGAGCTTGCCCGCGAACTGGATGTGATCGAGCGGCAATGGCCGCGGGATCTGGCCATCGGCACGATCCATGCCGATCTTTTCCCCGACAATGTCTTCTTCCTGCAGGACCGGCTCTCGGGGATCATCGATTTCTATTTCGCCTGCACGGATTTCTACGCCTATGACGTGGCTGTCTGTGTCAACGCCTGGTGCTTCGAGCCGAACCTCGCCTTCAACGCCACCAAGGCGCGCAGCCTGATCGCCAATTACCGCAAGATCCGGCCGATGCCGAAGGCCGAGATCGACGCCCTGCCGCTGCTTGCCCGCGGCAGTGCGCTGCGCTTCCTGCTGACCCGGCTCTACGACTGGCTGAACCATCCGCCCGGCGCCTTCGTGAAGCCCAAGGACCCGATCGAATATCTGCGCAAGCTGCGCTTCCATGCTGCGGTCTCCGGCCCCGGCGGTTATGGCCTGGATCCGTGAGCGACAAGACAAAGGCCACGGTGGAGATCTTCACCGACGGCGCCTGCAGCGGTAATCCCGGTCCCGGCGGCTGGGGCGCGATCCTGCGCGCGGGCGAGCGCGAGCGCGAACTTGCGGGCGGCGAAGCCGCGACGACCAATAACCGCATGGAGATGATGGCGGCGATCGCAGCACTGGAGGCGCTCAAGCGCCCGGCAACGGTCACGCTCTATACCGACAGTGTTTATCTGAAAGACGGAATCACCCGCTGGCTGCCGCAATGGAAGAAGCGTGGCTGGAAGACCGCCGATAAAAAGCCGGTGAAGAATGTCGATCTCTGGCAGCGGCTGGAAGCGGCTACCCTCGCGCATCGCATCGACTGGCAATGGGTCAAGGGCCATGATGGCCATATCGAGAACGAGCGTGCCGACCAGCTCGCCCGCGAGGGCATGAAGCCTTATCAGGCAGCGAAAAAGAGCGCGCTCGAAAACTAACGCCTAAGGCGAACACGGCGGCGGATCGCTTCTTGATTGGGCGTAGCCCTTGCCCATGTCTGATGAGGCATCCAGGATCCTGTCCGCACAAAGCGCAGGAGGTAAACGGTGAGATCGTCCACGACACAGCGAAGTTGGGATTTCAGAGCGCCGATGCTTCTGGCCTTGCTGAGCGGCGTTGTTCTGTCCGCGGCGATTTTGTCGGGAAGCCCTGGCCTGCCGATGCTGGGCCTGCAGGCCACGACCGTTATCACCGGCAGCGAGCCCATGCAGATGGCCGGGCGTTCCGCCGGGATCACGTCGACGATTGCTTCCCAGGAAAAGCTCGCTCATGTCGCCGGCAAGACGGTGACGGTGGAAATCGTCGAATTCCCGCCGCTCGCTTTTGCGCCCGAGCATCATCATGCGGGTTCGGTAACGGTCTATGTGCTCTCCGGAATCGTGCGCTCCCAGATCGCGGGGCAACCGGCGATGGATTTCCATGCCGGCCAATCCTTCTTCGAGCCGGCGGGGGCCGTCCATCTCTTCGCCGAAAATCCCAGCGCCACGGAGCCGGCCAAATTCATGGCGATCCATATCGCCGATGATGGGGCGCAGCTCACCACCTATCACTGATCGAGGCCGCTTATGACGTTCCCCATCTGCGCGACCTGCGGAACGCAGTTCGCCGAGAGCGCCGGTAACCCCGCCCGCTGCCCGATCTGCGAAGACGATCGTCAATATGTCGGCTGGCAGGGTCAGCAATGGATCACACACGAAACACTCGCCGGCGCGCACAAGATCCGCTTCGGCGATGAATCGGGTCTGCTGGGTCTTGGCCTCGATCCCGATTTCGCCATCAACCAGCGCGCGCTGCTTCTTCCGACCGATGCCGGCAACATCCTGTGGGAATGCGTCAGCCTGGTGACGCCCGAAGCGGTGACGGCGCTGAAGGCCAAGGGCGGTGTCTCGCGCATCGTCATCTCGCATCCGCATTTCTATTCGGCGATGGTGGAATGGAGCGCAGCGCTGGGCGGTGTGCCGATCCTGCTGCATGAGGCGGATAAGGAATGGGTGCTGCGAGCCACGCCGCGCATCGAGTTCTGGGGCGGCGACAGCAAGCGCCTCTCCGACAGCGTCACGCTGATTCGCTGCGGTGGGCATTTCACCGGCTCAACGGCGATCCATTGGCGCGACGGGCCGCACCACGGCGGCGCGCTCTTTCCCGGCGATGCGCTACAGGTGGTGATGGACAGGCGCCACGTCACCTTCATGTACAGCTATCCGAACTACCTGCCGATGAAGACGAGCGACGTGCGCGCCATGCGCGAGCGGCTGAAGGGCTACGCCTTCGACGACGTCTTCGGCTTCACCTGGGGCCGCAACATCATCGGCGGCGGGCGCAAAGCCGTGGATGAATCTTTCGACCGGTTTTTGAACGCGGTCGCGGCGTAGTTCGGTCGCCCCCACCCCAACCAGAAGCAGCGCTACGCTTACAACCTCGATCGTCATGCCCGGCCTTGAGCCGGGCATCCACGACTTGGCCTGAAGAAGATGGATGGCCGGGTCAAGCCCGACCATGACGAATGGAATGATGGGAGCTCGTCAGGGGTGACTTTGAACTACCGGCTGGCACCCACCACGATCGCCTGGATGCGGCCTTCGACCGCGCCTTTGCCGAAGCGCTGGGCGATCGCCGCGGCCACCGCATCGGTTGCCTTCTGCAGTTCGCCTTCGCCCTGGGCCTCAATCTCGCCCCGCATGGGTGTGCCCTGGCAGTAACCCAGTGCCGGCTCGCTGGCCGAGGCAGCGCGGCTTGTCTTGGCCAGCGTATCGATCTCGATCTGCGTAAACCCTGCTTCGCGGACCAGGCGTTCGATCACCGTCTTGTCGTGATAGCCATGGGGCGTGCGCGCCATGAAGCGCGGCGGGTTCACGGGATAGAGGCGCGCAAGCGTCTCAACCGCCAGATGGGCGAAGTCGTTATCCTCGATCCGGTCCCAGACACTGAAGAAAAAACGTCCGCCCGGTTTCAGCACGCGCCGCGCCGCGGCAAAGGCGGCGGGCTTGTCGGGAAAGAACATGACACCGAACTGGCAGACCACGGCATCGAAGCTGCCATCCTCGAAAGGCAGGGATTGGGCATCGGCCTGGCCATAGGTCACATTGCCCGACCGGGTGAGGCTGACGGCGTGATCCAGCATCGGCTGGTTGAGATCGGTCGCCAGGATGGCGGCCTCGGGCGAAAGCCGCCGGGCCATGGCGCGGCTGACGATGCCCGTACCCGCCGCGGTTTCCAGGATGCGCCGGGCACCTGTAGCCGCCACTCGTTCGGCCACATCAAGCGCATAGGGCTCGAAGATCAGCGGACCCATATAGCGGTCGTAGAGAACGGGAACCGAGCCCGCGAAGACCTTGTCCGCTTCCTTCATGGCCTCAGGCCCGCGTCGTGAAGGCCGGCGCCCGGCGCAGATGCTCTTCTGCCTCGCTCACGACACGCTGCAGGATCGCTTCCGCCGGTTCGACCGAGTGGATCAGGTCGACGGACTCGCTGGCCCAGACCACCATGGTCGAGGTATCGGTCTTTTCCGCCGCGCTTGCGTAGCGCGCGTTCTCTTTGTCCACCTGTCCAGCCAGCTCCTTTTCCCGGCCATGCCATTGGCGGGTGAAATCATTGACCAGCGCGCGGCCATCCCATGGTTTCGGCCAGTCGATCTTCCTGACCATGTCGAAGATGGTGGTGCGAACCGTCTCGTCGCCCTTGCCCTCGACCAGGCGGCGCTTCACGGCATCGCTGCCCAGGGCCTCGCGCGAAGCGAAAAAACGCGTGCCCATCAGCACGCCGCTCGCCCCCAGCATCAGCGCTGCGGCCAGGCCACGCCCATCGGCGATGCCGCCGGCCGCCACCACCGGAAGCGACCCCACCGAATCGACGACGGCGGGCAGCAGGGCAAAACCACCGCGGGTCGCGCCATGGCCACCGGCTTCGCTGCCCTGGGCCACGATTGCATCGACCCCGGCATGGGCCGCGGCAAGCGCATCGGCCACGGTCTGGACCTGGGCGATGCATCGCGCGCCGGCTGATTTCACCTTGGGCACGATGCTGGAAAGATCGCCGAAGGAAAGCATGACCACTGGCGGCTTGTGGGCGAGCGCTGCCTGCAGCCGGTCCGGGTTCTGCAGCAAATGCCAGGTGATGAAACCGATGCCCACGGGCGTGTTGCCGGCCGCGGCGAATTCGCGCTCGATCCAGTCGGGGCCGAAATAGCCGGGGCCTAGCAGGCCAAAACCGCCGGCGCGCGTAATCGCGGCAGCGAGCTTGCCGCCGGCAACCGCCCCCATGGGCGCGCCGATGATCGGTGCCTGGATGCCGAGTAGTTTCGTCAGCGCGGTCGAAATCGACATGATCCACTCTCCTGTGCCGCTCTCTTGTCGTGCTCGGGGCACAGCAGTAATCAGGACTCACAATTCGATGGCGCGCAACTCCTCGTCGATGAAGCGCTCGCCGAGTTTGATCGCCTTGCGCTCGATGCCGTAGACCGTCAGTCCCA
>DASXQK010000248.1:0-13920 GCA_036493015.1 Dongiaceae bacterium
TGGTCGCTCAAATAGGCGAACTCGCCCGTGCCGCCGCAGGCGAGCACGATGTCCACGCCGCTCTCGATCATCCAGTCGATATGGTCCTTCAGCGCGCCCTCATCAACCGCATCGCCGGCCTTGTTGAACGGGGTGACGATCGGAACGCACATGCCGCTGAACTTTTTCATCGCTTCCTCCTGTTTGCCTGTCGTTGTCGGCCCTTGGTCCGGCTTTTAGCCGCTTACGAGAAGTTGACGTAGATGGTCTTTTTGCGGAGGTAGCCCTCCAGCCCGTATTTGCCGTCTTCGCCGCCAAGCCCGCTATGGCGATAGCCGGAATGATAGGCGTGTACGGCGTCGCCGCCACCGCGATTGACGTAGATTTCGCCAAATTTCAGCTCGCGCACCAGCCGCATCAGGCGGCGCAGGTCCTTGGTGAAGACATAGGCCGAAAGGCCATAGGCCGAATCATTGGCGAGTGCCAGCCCTTCATCGAAGTCAGTCACCGTCATGGCCGGAATGACAGGCCCAAAGACCTCGCGCTGCATGATCGCCATGTCGTTGCGCGCCCCGGTCAGCACCGTGGGCTCGTACCAGTGGCCTTTGGCGAACTCGGCCCCACTGGGGCGCTTGCCGCCAGTTACGACCGTAGCGCCCGCCTTGACGGCCTCGGCCACCATGGCTTCGACCTTTTCCAGCTCGGGCCGGCTGAATTTGGGGCCTATATCCACCAGCTCCAGCGGGTTGCCGATCTTGAGCCGCTTCACCGATTCGACGAAGCGCTCCATGAACTGGTCGGCGATCTTCTCATGCAGATACATGCGCTCGTTGCAGATGCAGATCTGGCCGCAATTCTCGAAGCGCGAGGCAACGGCAGCCTTCACCGCCGCACCGATATCGGCGTCTTCGGCCACCACTAGCGGTGCCTTGCCGCCCAGCTCCAGGCGCAGCACCTTCAGATCCTCGGCACCTGCCTTATAAATCTCGCGGCCTGCCCGCACGCTGCCGGTAACGCTGACCAGCTGGGTGATGGGGTGGCGCACCAGTGTCTCGCCGACCGTCTTGCCGAGGCCGGAGACGACATTCATGACGCCGGGCGGCAATCCAGCTTGCTGAGCAAGTTGCGCGATCTCGAGCGCGGAGAGCGGCGCGCCCTCGTGGGATTTGATGACGATCGTGTTCCCGGCAATCAGCGCCGGTCCCATTTTGCGGGTGGTAAGTGCGGCGGGATAATTCCAGGCGGTCAGCCCGACGACGACGCCATAGGCGGCGCGCTGGATCCAGATCTGCTCGTCGGCATTGTCGGAGGGCAGGATATCGCCGGTGATGCGCCGCGCTTCTTCAGCCGCGTGGGTCAGGTAGAGGGCCGCGCCGTCGATCTCGCCGCGCGCCTCGGCCAGGGGCTTGCCCTGTTCGGCCACCACGAGGCGGGCAAGCCTTTCCCGGTTCTCCAGGATCAGCTGCGCCAGGCGCCGCAGCAAGGTACCGCGCTCGACCGGCGGCAAGGCTTCCCAGCCGGGCTGCGCTGCCCTGGCGGCCTCCAGTGCCCTCTCGGCATCGTCGGCAGTGCCGTTGGGAACCTGGGCGATGATCTCCTCGGTCGCGGGGTTCTCGACCTCGATGAAATCCTTGCCGCTCGAGGCGACCCATTGGCCGTTGATGAAATGGCGGTAGCGATCGACGCCGCCGAATTTCTCTTTCAGGGTAGACATGGCGTTACTTCCTAACGGCCCTCAGCTGCCTGGGATATACCCGAATTTCTCCGGCAGAAAGAGCACGATTTGGGGAAAAAAGAGCATCAAGAGCAGGGCGGCGATCAGCGCCATGATGAACGGCCAGATATGGCGGTACATCGAGGTCAGCGGAATGCCGGTGATGCCGGTGACCACGAACAGCAGCTCGCTATAGGGCGGGGTGACCATGCCGATCATCAGATTGACAATGGTGGTAACGCCGAAATGCACCGGATCGATGCCGAGCTCGCGAATGGTCGGCATGGCTATGGGCACGATCACCAGCAGCATCAGCAAGGTATCGAGGAAGCAGCCCAGCACCAGAAACAGCAAATTGATGATCAGCAGGAAGCCGAGCGGCGATACATGCAGCGTGCCGATCCAGTCGCCGATCTTGTTGGGGATCTGCTCCGCGGCCACTACGTAGTTGATAAGCAGCGCGCCCGCGACGACCAGCGCGACGATGGCCGTGGAGCGGGCCGCACCGACGAACAGATTGACCACCCCCTTGAACGATAGCGCGCGATAAAAGCCGCAGGCCAGCAGAAGGGCATAGGCGGCGGCTACCGCCGCGGCTTCGGTTGGCGTCACGATGCCGGAATAGATGCCGCCCAGCAGGATCACGGGCAGCATCAGCGCGGGCAGGGAATCCTTCATGATCCCGGGTACTTCGCGTATCGGCACGCGGTCCTCGACCGGCAGGTCGTCGCGCCGGGCGACCATGACGATCACGATCATCAACGAGACGCCCATCAGCACGCCGGGCAGGAACCCACCGAGGAACAGGTAGCCGACCGAGGTATTCGCCACCATGGCGTAGAGCACCATGGGGATGGAGGGCGGGATGATCGGGCCAATGGTGGCGGCGGCCGCGGCGAGGGCGCCGGCGAAGCCCGGCTTGTAGCGCCCTTCCTTCAGCATCATCTCGATCATCAACTTGCCGGGGCCGGCGGCATCCGCGATCGCGCTGCCGCTCATGCCCGAGAAGATCATGCTGGCGATGACAGTCACATGGGCGAGGCCACCGCGGATGCGCCCCACGACCAGACTGGCGAATTGCAGCAGCCGCTCGCTGACCGTGCCGGCGTTCATGATCTCGGCGGCCAGGATGAACAGCGGCACGGCAAGCAGCACGAAGCTGCGGAACAGGCCGTTCAGCGATTGGGAAGCGACCAGCCCGATATCCTGGTGGTTGATGATCAGATAGACGAAGGCCGAGCACAGCATGGCAAAGCCGATGGGCATGCCCAGCGCGCCCCAGATGAAGAAGCTGGCCAGCATGATAACGGCGGCGGTCGACACGTCAGAACTTCCCGATCAAAGGGCGGACTGCCACGACTTGCTAAAGAGCCGCCGCAAGCGCAGGACCGAGCCGATGATGGCGCCGATCATGAAGATGGCGAAGCAGGAATAGATGAGATCCAGCCGGATTCCCATGATCGGCGTGTGGTGGCGCGCCGAGAAGATCACATAGCCGATGGTAGTGGGCAGGCAGACGCTGAAGACAACCAGGATGCAGGCGGTGGTGAAGATCGCGAAATAGCGCTTCCACCTGGCACTTCGCGTCGCATAGAGCATGTCGAACGTGATGTGCTCGCGCGGCTTCAGGATCGTGGCGCTGGTGAGAAACACGATCCACACATAGGTGATCGAACAGATCTCCAGCGACCAGGAGACCGGGTCGTCGAAGACGTAGCGCGAGACGACCTGGATGATGAAGGCGCCGAACATGGCCGCAAACAACGCTGCCGCGACCAGTTCGGCGCCCCGTCTCAATCTAGCTTGAAGCGACGTCACGTCTTATCTGACTCGATGCGATCGTTTCCGTTCCTCGACGGTTACGCACCGGCCGCGTTGATGCGATCGAGCATCCCCGCCGGCCAGCTTGCTGCGAACTTCGAAGTAATGAACGCCTTTTGCACCTGGTCGCGGAACGATTGCACGTTCGGCATGGTCACCTTGACGCCCTTGCCTTCGAAGAAGGTTTTGGCGTCGACTTCAGTCTGGATGACGCCCGCATCGTTGAAGGCCTTAGCCTTGGCTTCGGCCGCCTCGATCGCACCCTGCTCTGCGGGCGACAACTTGTTCCAGAAGCCGTTGGACATGGCGAAGAAGGTGTTGGAGACCATATGGCCGGTCAGCACCACCTGTTTGGAGACTTCGTAGAACTTGGCAGCCTCGGCATCAGGCAGCGGATTCTCGAGCCCGTCCACCGTGCCGGTCTGCATGGCAAGATAGACTTCCTCGAAGGCCAGCGGCGTCGCATTGGCGCCCAGCGCGTTGCCGAGGAACTGCCAGGTCTCCGATCCCGGCATGCGCAACTTCAGCCCCTTCATATCGGCCGGCGTCTGCACCTCACGTACCTGGCGCAGGATGACATGGCGGGTACCGAGATACTGGCTGCGGATGATATGGACATCGATATTGGCGGAGACATGCGTTGCATATTCCTTGCCGATATCGCCGTCATAGACCGCGTCCAGATGCTTGGGGTCGCGCATCAGATAGCCGGTGGTGAAGATCGAATATTCCGGAATCTGCACCGCGACGTCCTGGGGCGAGATCAGCCCGACTTCCAGGTTGCCGCGCTGCATGGCCTCGATCTCGGTGCCCTGGGCAAACAGCGTGCCGTTGTAGAAATTCTGCACGTCGAACTGGCCGGGGGCGGCGGCGTTCAGTTCCTTCTTGAACTCTTCCATCGCCTTGGACTGCCACTCATCGGGCGAGCCGGGGGTGGAGATGCGGATTACCTTGCCGCCGGCAAAGGCCGAGCGCGCGATAAAAGGCGTGGCGAACGCTGCAGCACTTGCCGCGAGGAACGTCCGGCGCTTCATGGATTTTTCGATCAGCTTCGACATTTGCTCTCTCCCTGTAGGTTTTTGTTGATTGCAATATCTTCATCGTTCTTTTCGTCTCGCTACGCTTCTCGTTCCCCTTTTCTTTTCTTTCTACGACCGAAGTTCAATCGGCTTGCCTTGCGGCGAAGCAGGGGCCAAAGCCGCGCGCTGTTCGATCTGCAGCAGCTTGGTATAAAGCTTGCGGCCTTCGGTCATGTTGTGGGACTTGGCGAGCGCCTCGGCCTCGGCGGCCTGGCCGGCCAGAATGGCGTCAACCAGCGGGCGATGCTGGTTGCCGATCTCGCCTGTGTCATGCATCAGCGCATTCGAACTGCGCATATAGCGGCGAAGCTGTTGTTCGAGGATTTCATACTGCTTGATCAGGCGGCCATGGCCGGACAGCGCCACGATGGTCTTGTGCAGCGCCAGATCGGCCTCAACCGCGGGCCCGACTTCACCGACGGCGGCGGATTCGACCAGGCGATCGAAGCTGGCGCTCAGCTCTGCGCCGCTTGCCGGTGTAACGGCCTCGGCGGCCAGAGAAGACCCGAGCCCCTCCAGCGAGGCGCGTAGCGTATAAAGCTCCCAGGCATCCTGCGCCCGCAGATC
This sequence comes from Dongiaceae bacterium, assembly GCA_036493015.1. GTDB lineage: Bacteria > Pseudomonadota > Alphaproteobacteria > Dongiales > Dongiaceae > DASXQK01. Next base: position 5,161 of record DASXQK010000248.1, read on the forward strand.
GGGAACCGACCATTTCGTATAGGCGACCTGGTCCACCAGCCCTTGGTGAGTCAGTTCCGACAGGGCCGCGCGCACCGTGCCCCGGCTGACCTGAAGCTGCTGGGCAAGCCAGGTTTCAACCAGCCGGAAGCCCGGCGGGAAACGTCCGCTCAATATCTCTTCGCGCAGCGCGTCAGCGACGCGCCGATCGAGAGAGCGTCGATCGACCCTTGGATTGAGCAACCGTTGCATGCTCATTGCCCCGTTGCGGGGCCCCCTGTTCCGGTCAATATCCCGCATCGCTTCTCGGATGGTCAAGGAATGATTGTTGACAATCAGCCGCGAGCGCCTTGGGATTGTCGCGATGACAAGCCGTGCGGCGTTAAAGTGGCGGCAGTCATAAGGGCGGCAAAGGAACACGCACAACATGTCCAGGCGGCTTAAGGGATTGTGGACGGCGACCGTCACACCCGTGGATGGCAATTACCGCTGCGATACCGGCCGTCTGCTGACCCATTGCCGGCGCCTGATCGAGTCCGGCTGCGATGGCATCGGCCTGTTCGGCACGACGGGCGAGGGGCCGGCCTTCAGCGCGGCCGAGCGCATGCGGTTGCTCGACGCGATGCTGGGCGAGGGTTTCCCGCCGGAAAAGCTGATCGTCTCGGCGAGTGCCGCTTCGCTGCCCGATTCGGTGGAGCTCGCGCGCCAGGCGACGAAAGCCGGCGTTGCCGGCGTGCTGCTGATGCCGCCCTTCTTCTTTCGCGACGGCATCGGCGATGAAGGTATTTTCCGCTTTTACGCGGCGCTGATCGATCAGATCGGCGAGCCGAAACTGCAAGCGCTGCTCTATCACATCCCAGGCGCTTGCGGCGTGCCGGTGCGTCCGCCGGTTATCCGCCGTCTGATCGAGCGCTATCCCGACATCGTCGTCGGCATGAAGGATAGCGGCGGCGATTGGGGCTATACGGAGGAGTTGCTGCGCCGCTTTTCCTCGCTGGCCATCTTCACCGGCAGCGAGACCCATATCCATTGGGCGCTGCAACAGCATGGCGCGGGCACGATCTGCGGCCTTGGCAATGTGATCGCCCCCTTGCTCAGGCGCCTGTTCGACGCGCCGAATATCACCGAGCGGCGCAAGCTGGTGCCCGCCATCCTCAAGGCCGACAGCATCATGTCGCGTGCTGCCTTCGTCGCCTGCCTCAAAAGCTGGATTGCGAGCGAGACCGGCGATCCTGCCTGGTCGCGCACCTTGCCGCCGATGACGCCGCTCCATGCCGTCGATGCGCAGCATCTGGCCGCAGATTTTTCCGCTTTCCTTCGCGAGATTTCTCGGGCTCCGGCGCCGCTGCGCGCGGCATGAGAGTGCCGCGCTCCCGCACCGCCGCACTTTGACCGCCGCTTGCCGGCCGCATCATCCTACGCGCAATTGCTAAACGGCCGGGGCCTGGGCCTTGCCTGGGGCTTCCCGTTTCTCGGCCTTCTGCTGACCATCGCTTTGGCGCAGACCTTGTGGCCGGCCGGATGGTCGCGCCATTACGGCAAACTGACGGCGATCTGGATCGCTGCTGTTCTCGTTCCGCTCGCGATCCGCTTCGGCAGTGCCGGTGGTACCGCGCTGGAAACCCTGCTGCTGCTGGATTACCTGCCCTTCGTCGTCTCGATCGCCGCGCTCTACATCATCGCCGGCGGCATTCACATCCGCTCGCGGATGTCGGGCCATCCGGGCGAGAATGCGATCCTATTTGCGCTGGGCACGTTGGCGGGTGGCATCATCGGCACGCCGGGCGCCACGCTCTTGTTCCTGCCGGTACTGCTGAAGGCCAATCGCTGGCGGCGCTACAGAGCGCACAGCCTGATTTTCCTGATCCTGCTGATCTGCAACACCGGCGGCGCGTTTTCGCCCATGGGCCCGCCGCTGCTGATCGGCTATCTGCGCGGCGTCTCCTTCCTCTGGACGGTGCGCGCGATGGCGCCGCCGACCCTCTTTGTCTCGGGGCTACTGATCGCGATCTACCTGACCCTGGATTCTCTCCTGCTTTACCACCGCGAAGATTCCGCGGCTCGCGCCCGACACAAACAAGTGCATAACGCGCTGGGGCTCGAGGGCCGGGTCAACCTGTTGCTCCTTGCCGGCGCCGTCATTCTGCAGATCGCCTGTGGCCTGTGGCAGTCGCCGCTGAACATCACTCTCGGTGCTGCGCCGCTTCCGTTGCCGGATATTGTGCGCCTGCTCGGTCTCGCAGCACTGGCTATGGCTTCCCTGGCGCTGACGCCGCGAAGAGTGCGGATGGCGAACCATTTTGCGTGGGAGCCGATCGCTGAGGTCGCCATTGTCTTCGCCGGTATCTTCGCCTGCATCCTGCCGCTGCTGGCGATTCTTGAAGCGGGGCCTAATGGGGCCATGGCTGGGCTTCTGCATCTGGTGACCGGCCCTGACGGGCAGCCGATCAATTGGGCTTATTTCACCGCGACCGGCTTGCTATCCGGCTTCCTCGATAACGCGCCGACCTTTCTGCTGTTCTTCAATGCGGCCGGCGGCGACCCGACCGCCCTGATGGGTCCGCAAGCGATCACGCTGATGGCGATCTCGGCCGGTGCTGCATTCTGGGGCGGGCTTACCTATGTCGGCAATGCGCCGAACCTCATGGTGCGCAGCATCGCCGAACAGCAAGGCATCCGCATGCCGTCTTTCCTCACCTACATGGTCTGGACAGCAATCGTGCTGCTGCCCGTCTTTGCGCTCACGGCGTTCTTGTTCTTCGCCTGAACGCTTCGCCGCGCGTTCTCTTTTTCCTGATGCAACCGGCGATGGTGATTCACCATTCGCTGTTCTCGCCGTCGGCGCTCCAGGTTGCAAATAGGCCCGCGCGGTCGCAGAATCCGATCATGAAATCCCATCCATTGAAACTTGGGCTGCTCTCCCTCGCTTCGGCATTCCTGCTGTCGGTGGCCAGCGGTGCGGCGCAGGCACAGACCTTCCACAGCAAGAACGAGGGCGTTGCTGCCTGCAGCAACGCCACGGCCACGGCGAATATCAACGGCGCCATCACCCAAAAAGCAGGCAACGGCGCGATTCAGCAGATCGCGCAACAGGGACACTGTTTCAATCTCGACCCTGGTGTCGGCTTCAGCGTGGTCAAGACCGTTCATGTGGATGGGCCGGACGGCGGCGCCGACCAGGTTATCGGTCAAGTAACTTTGCAGGACGGCAGCCGAACGCGCTTCTATCTCAATCAGAGCGATATCGACCCAAATCCTCCCACCGATCCCAGCGTCATTCCGGGGTCGCCGGCACCGGCAGATTTCGGCACGTCGTTTTTCGATCCCAGCAAGATTCCGCCGCCGGCCCAGTAGCGCACTAACTGGGCAGCGGCGCCTTCTAGCGCCACACGGTCTCGGCGATGCGCAGGAAATTCTCACCCAAAATCCCGCGGATGCTCTTCTCGTCATAGCCGCGATCGAGCAAGGCCTGGGTCAGCCTCGGCGTTTCCTCAGGGCCGATATAGCCGGAACCGCCGTCGGGATATTGGCGCTCCGGCCAATAAGTCCGGCTGCGGGTGAAGGGTTGGTTCGGCTTGTGGGCGTGCAGCACGCTATCCATGCCGAAACCCACATGCTCCGGCCCGACGAGATCAACCATGTAGCCGATATGCTCCACCAGATGGCCGACCGTCGGCCCGTTGTGGCCGAGGAAGCGCCCCACGCCAGTCAACCCGATGACGCCGCCGGTGGCGGCGCAGGCCCTGATCTGGTCGTCGCGGATATTGCGTTCATGATCCCATAGCTTGCGGGCGTTGGAGTGGCTGAAGATCACCGGCGCTTGCGAGAACTCCATTGCCTCCATGGTGGTGCGATAGGCGGAGTGCGAGCAATCGACCACCATGCCCACGCGGTTCATCTCGCGCACAACCTCGCGGCCGAAATCGGTGAGCCCGACATCCTCGTCATGGCAGCCGCCGCCGGCGAGATTGTTGCGGTTATAGGCGAACAGCATCTGGCGCGCGCCGAGACGGTAATAGAGGTCGACCATGCCGATATCGCCATTGAGGGAATCCATGCCCTCGATATCGAAGGTGATGGCGAGCTTTCCTTCTTGCTGGGCGCGACGGATATCGGCCGCCTTTTCCACCTGCAGCAGCGTGTCCGGATGTTGTGCGATCCAGTGGCGATACTGGGAGGCGGCTTCCACCGTCAGCGTCCAGGGCGTCACGTCATAGCCGATATTGACCGAGAGATAGCCGACACCCGAACGCCGCCAGCGTTCCAGACCTTCGAGAATCGGGCCCTTTGCATAGGCAAAGCCGCAATGATCGTCCCAGACCAGGGCCGAGCGATGAAGGTCGGCGGCTTTCTGCGATACGCCCCAAATGTTTTCCGCTTCGGACATGGCTGGATTTTCACTATTGATTCCCGGGCGACAGATTAGGGTCGGGAGGTTGATGAGTCCACTTGAGGCGGCGGGGGAAAAGTGGTCCAGGGCCGCGTGACCCATGGCTGGATCGTGCGGCATCGGGACGGTGCCATCGCAAGGCTGCGTGGTGGGATTGCGCGCCTGCACATAGGGTGGCGCTGGCAGCGGCGGCGCGAGCCGCGGCCCCACGGCCTGCCGGCGCGCCTGATCGTCTCGCTCACCAGCCATGAGCCGCGCTTTGCCACGCTTCATCTGTCGCTGCAATGTCTGCTCGACCAGACGGTCCGGCCCGATGCCATCATACTGTGGGTTGACGAAGCAGCGATGCCGCGGCTGCCGCGTAATGTCCTCTCCCTGCGCAACGCCGGGCTTATTATCGCCACCGGGCCCGATATCGGCCCGTATGGCAAGATCTTGCCCGCGCTGGAAAGCGAACCGGCGGCCTTTATCGTCACCGCCGATGACGATGCCTACTATCATCGTAGCTGGCTCGCTGAATTGGTCGATGCCGCCCAGCCGGGTGAGCACGAGGTCATCTGCCATCGTGCTCATCGCATCGAATTGGGTAGCGATCACCTGCCGCTGCCCTATGACCGCTGGGACGTCAATCTGCGGAAGCCGGAAGCATCCTTGCTGGTCTTTCCCACGGGCGTCGGCGGCGTCTTGTTTCCGCCGGGAGTTTTCCATCCGGATGTGCTGAACCGCGATCTCTATGCCAGGCTTTGCCCTACGGCCGACGACCTCTGGCTCTATTGGATGGCGCGGCGCCAGGGTGTGACGTTTCGCAAGATCGGCCACCGTCGGCCAGTGCCTCTCTGGTCCGGCTCGCAAAAGGTCAGCCTGCACCAGATCAATGTGTTGAACGGCGGTAATGACCGGCAGATGGCGCAGCTGATCGAACGGTTTGGGTTTCCGATGGCTTGGCACGATGCACGTTGACAGCGCGACGCCAAGGCGGTTCCGTCCGGCACCGTGAAGTTCGCCCCGCCCCACCGTCTCGCCCTCTGGCTGCCCGCCGCCACCACCTTCTTCATCAACGGTGCGATGTATGGCGCCTGGGCAACACAGGTACCGCTGGCCAAGGCGCGGCTTGGCGTCGACGATGCAGGCTTCGGCCGATTTCTGTTGTTCATGGGTCTCGGCGCGATTTCCGCCATGGCGGCGAGCGGCAAGCTGATCCAAGTCGTCGGCGCCGCGCGGCTGATCGCGGTCGGCTTCGCTCTGTTCCTGGCGTCGCTGCTTGGCTTGGTGCTGTTGAGCGCGCCGATGCCCTTTGCCGCCGCCCTGTTTCTGTTCGGCGCCTCCGGCGGCATGATGGATGTGGCGATGAACGCCTTCGCCGCGGAGACCGAGGCGCGCATCGGCCGGCCGGTCATGTCGTCGATCCACGGCATGTGGAGTATCGGCGGGCTGGTGAGTGCTGGCCTGGGTAGTGCCCTGTTCCTGATCTTGCCTGGGCCGGGCCAGGCAATCGCCATCGGCGCCGTATTGTTGGTCTCGTTTCTGGTGATCTGGCCGCGCATCGCGGCGGCAAAGGCACCCGCGACGCAGGTGCACGGTAAGACTTGGCATGTAGCGCCTTTCATCTGGGCGGTGGCGGTACTGGCTTTCTTCTGCTTCTCCGCCGAGGGTTCGGTACGCGACTGGAGTTCGATCTACCTGGGTAGCGCGCTCGCCGCACCATTGGGCAAGGCGGCCTGGGGCTATGCAGCCTACTCCGCCTGCATGGGAGGCGGGCGCTTCGCCGGTGACTGGATCCGCCATCACGCGCCCGAGGGCTGGATTGTTCTCGCCTGCGGTGTTCTCGCCGCCGCGGGATTTGCGCTGGCGGCATCGACAACGAGTTATCCCGTCGCCATCGCCGGCTTTGCCCTGGTCGGCATCGGGCTATCGAACATCGTGCCGATCTTCGTCAGCGTGGCGGGGCGTTCGGCCAAGCCGGCGGCCGGCATCGCCATCGTGGTTACTCTGGGCTACGCCGGTTATCTCGTCAGCCCGCCGGCGCTGGGCGCACTTGCCGCGTCGACCTCGTTGTCGATCATGTTCCTGGCGGTGGGTGGTGTCGCTTTGATCGCCGCCTTTTGCTTTCTGTTGCTCTCGTTTCGCCGGGAATGACGGCAATTATCGATGTGGGGCGTCGACGCCAACGTTGACGGGAACCGCCGCCGGGGTGAACCTTCGGCCGCTTGCGAGTCGAACAGGGAGAGGGCGATGGTTGCGCGTGGAGCAAGACGGGCTGTGGCCGGATTGATGGCCGTGGGGCTGCTGGCCACGGGCCTGGCGGTGCTGGTCGCAACACCGGCCCGAGCCGATCCCTCAATCGATGAACTGCTCGATCGGGCTAAAGCTGAAAATGCCGACAACAAGCCGGTGGACGCGCTGCGCGATGTGCAGGCCGCCTATAACCAACTATGGCATGACGGCCCGCTGTTCCTGACCCAGGCGCTGTTCATCAAGGAAGATCCCCAGGGCTACGGGCATTACGACCCGCGTGCCGATACCGTTTTTACCCAGAAGGATCCGCTTCTCGTCTATGTCGAACCGGCCGGCTATGGCTTCAAGTTTGACGGCACGCTCTATCGCTTCGGCTTCGCCGTCGATATCGAGGTGGTGGATGGCAACGGCAAGGTGCGCGGCGGCGCCAAGGACTTCACAAATTTCGACTACGTCAAACGCACCGCGAACAAGGAGATCGAACTGAGTTTCGTCATCAACCCGCTGGGCCTGCCGCCCGGCGACTATCAGCTCAAGGTGACCATCAATGACAAGGTCAAGAGCCAGAGCGTCAGTCAGTTGCTGGCATTTTCGATCAAATAGCCGCCGCTGGTAATCGCAAGCCTAAGTAGCCGTCCGGGAGCCCTATTCCGCGGCGGAAGCGACCGGCGCGCGATCTTCGGCCTGCCAGCGCAGCGCCACTTCGCCCAGCTTGTCCAGCACCTCGCGCAGTTCCTCGCCACGCTTGGCCAAGCCATAGGTCACCTGCGGGGGGATCGTCGGCTCGTAGTGGCGATAGACGACGCGCGATTCTTCCAGCATGCGCAGCCGCTCGGTCAGCATCTTGGCCGATACGCCGGGCACGCGGCGCTTCAGTTCGCCGAACCGGGTCGGGCCGTTGCTGCGCAGGACCCAGAGGATGTAGGTCGTCCACGGACCGGTCAGCAGGCGCAGCAAACGGTCCATGGGGCAGGTGGAAGGCGGTGTGCGTTGGAGCATGGGTAAATCCCTCAAGCCAAGTGTCGTATGCAATCCATACGACCCATAAGTTACTACATGGTAATTACAGAATTTCGTCAACCCGGTTTCGAAAAGATGCCGCCTCAACGGCGCCGAGCTGGCCCCAATTTGGACGGCCGGGCCGCTCGGTCGAGTGACGGTAGAACGGCGATATGCTATGCACGGCGCACCGGGGTTAACCGGGCCCGCGGCCGATCCTCGGGAGCGAAATCTCGCGACAAGAATCGGCCGGCGCGTGCTGCCAGAGACCCGGGCGCAAAGCGGGGGAGAGGCGTGCCGTGGTCGTTCTGCGCGTTATAGGTTGGCTGCTGATTGTGGCGGCACTCCTCGCGCTCGGCTGGGATCTCTTCTTCTGGATTCATAGCGGACAATTCGAATTCCAGTCTGCCGAGGCCGCCTGGCATGGCGTGTCGCCCGGCAGCATGGATCGCATCCAGGCGCTGATCGAGAATCACCTCTGGAAGACGCTGTGGAATCCGGTGATCGAGACGGTGCTGCGGCTTCCGCTCTGGCTGGTGCTGGGAATTCCCGGGCTGCTGCTCGCCTTTCTCGCGCGCACGCGCCGGCGCCGGCGCTTCGCGCGCTAGATCAAGGTCAGCGGTCGCGCCAAATCTTCAGCGATCGCCATCTATCTTGAGGGCGGCGATGAAAGCGGATTGCGGAATCTCGACATTGCCGTATTGGCGCATCCGCTTCTTGCCTTCCTTCTGTTTCTCCAGAAGCTTGCGTTTGCGCGTAGCATCGCCGCCATAGCATTTGGCGGTTACGTCCTTGCGCATCGCCGACACCGTTTCGCGCGCGATCACCTTGCCGCCGATGGCCGCCTGAATGGCGATCTTGAACAACTGGCGCGGGATCAAATCCTTGAGGCGTGCGCACAAGCCGCGCCCGCGCGTTTCCGACTGGCTGCGGTGAACGATCATGCCCAGCGCATCCACACCTTCGCCGTTCACCAGGATCGTGAGCTTCACCAGGTCACCCAGTTCATAACCATCGAGGTGGTAGTCGAAGCTGGCATAACCGCGCGAAACCGATTTGAGTCGGTCGTAGAAATCGAACACCACCTCGTTCAGCGGCAGGCGATAGATCAGCATCGCGCGGCTGCCGACATAGGTCAGCTCCTGCTGGATGCCGCG
>DASXQK010000249.1:0-2680 GCA_036493015.1 Dongiaceae bacterium
TCTCACAACCTTGGGCGCTAGCCGGATTTCATCTGCGTCCTGGCCCATGCCAGGGCTGGTGCCCCGCAGCTGGACGCCAGGCGTTTATATCGGCGGCACTCAGTGCGCCGTCCAGCCGCCATCGACCGGCAATGCCGCACCGGTGATCGAGGCGCCGGCCTCCGTGCTGAGGAACAGGCAGAGCGCGCCCAGCTCCTCCACCGTGGCGAACTTCTTGTTCGGCTGTTGGGCCAGAAGCACGTCGTGGATCACCTTGTCACGGGGGATCCCATGAATCTTGGCCTGATCCTCGATCTGCTTTTCCACCAGGGGCGTCCAGACATAGCCCGGACAAATCGCGTTGCAGGTGACCCCTGCTTCTGCCCCTTCCAGGGCCGTGACCTTGGTTAACCCGACGACGCCATGCTTGGCAGCGACATAGGCGGCCTTGAAGGGCGAGGCGACCAGGCCATGGGCCGAGGCGATATTGATGATGCGGCCCCAGCCGCGATTCTTCATGCCCGCGAAGACGGCGCGGGTCGCGTGGAAGGCGGCGCTGAGATTGATGGCAAGGATGGCATCCCATTTCGCCACCGGGAAATTCTCCAAGGGGGCGACGAACTGAATGCCGGCGTTGTTGATCAGGATATCGACCTTGCCGAATGCCGCGGTGGCGTTGTCGACCATGGCCGTGATCGCGTCGGGCCGGCTCATATCGGCCCCGTCATAGCGCACGTCGGAGCCGCTCTCTTTCGCCAGTTGGGCGCGGGTTTTTTCTATCTCGCCGGCGTCGCCGAAACCGTTCAGCAAGACAGCTGCACCCGCTGCGGCCAGAGATCGGGCAATACCAAGGCCGATCCCGCTGGTCGATCCTGTCACGATGGCCGAGCGGCCCTCCAAAGCGCGCCGGACCGAGGGAACAGAGCTTTGCGCCGATTTGGGCTGGGGCAAGGTCATTAACATGTCCGACTCCTGTTTTTGGATGCTTTGGCGACCAGATCGCAGGATTTCCTGCCACCCGGCCTGTTGACCATCAGGATCGAGTCCGGTCGCCCTTTTTGGAAATGCCGATCGGATATTGTAACGATGCTCAATCGTTATCGGCTGGACCGGTGGATCTGGGGCACTATCCCGCCAGGGGATCAATCAAGAGACAACTGCCCGAGGGGATGTTTTCGCCCATGGAAATGCACCAGATCCGGTATTTTCTGGCGGTCTGCGACAGCCTGAATTTCACCCGCGCGGCGGAAGCCTGCAATGTGACGCAGCCGGCCCTGACGCGCGCGATCCAAAAGCTGGAGGAGGAGCTGGGCTCGCTGTTGCTGCATCGCGAGCGCAGCCGTACCCACCTGACCGACTTCGGCCAGCTGATGCGCCCGCACCTGGAACAGATCGCCCACAATGCCGAACAGGCGGCGAGCACCGCCAAGAGCTTCCTGAGGCTGGAAGAAGCGCCGTTGCGCCTGGGCGTCATGTGTACCGTCGGGCCGACGCGCTGCATCGGCCTGCTCGCCCAATTCAACAAAGACCATCCCGGTGTCGATGTAACGCTGAGCGAGGGCGTTCCCACGGCGCTCACCGAATCCCTGCTGGCCGGCGAACTGGATATCGCGATCATGACAAAGCCGCCCGAAGACGATGAGCGCTTGCGCATCGAGCCGATCTACAGCGAGCGCTTCGTCGTGGCCTTTCCGCCGGGCCATCGTTTCTCGCGTATGAATGCGGTCAAGACGAAGGACTGTGCCGGCGAATCCTATCTCGTGCGCATCAATTGCGAGTACATCAATCACTGGGACGATTTCCTGCGCACCAATAACATCCCGCTGCGCGAGGCCTATCGCAGCGAACGCGAAGACTGGATCCAGACCATGGTGATGGCGGGCATGGGCATCTGCTTCATTCCCGAATTTTCTCCGACCCAGCCGGGCCTGGCGTCCCGCCCGCTGATCGAGCCGGAAGTCGTTCGCCAGGTCTGCCTGATCAGCGTGCCCGGGCGGCGGTTTTCACCCGCCGTCGGCGCGTTCGTCCAGGCAGTGAAGCGCTATCCCTGGCAGAGCGCCGCCTAAGCCCTTGCGCCATCCGTCAACCGGCGTTGCGCGGCGTACCGGGATGCATTAGGCCTTAGGCTTCGCCTGCTTGGGACGTCGGGCAGGCTTCGCCTGTGGGGAAGATCGAGCGCTGGGTGGGGCAGAATGAGCGTGGCGGTAGTCAGTGGTGCTGCGGGCTTGATCGGCTTCGAGGCCGCGCGGCTGTTTGCCTCCCGCGGCCTGCAGATCGCCGGCATCGACAACGATTTGCGGGCCTATTTCTTTGGCACCGGCGCCAGCAATCTTCGCAACCGCCAGCGCCTCGAGCGCGACCTGAAGGGATACACCCACTTCGCTGACGACATCCGCGATCGTGACGCCATGTCGCGGATATTCAGCCGCTTTGGCAGCGACATCGCCGTAGTGATCCATGCCGCGGGCCAGCCATCCCATGACTGGGCGGCGCGCGAACCGCTGACCGATTTTGAGGTCAATGCGACCGGCACGCTCAACCTGCTGGAATTGACCCGCCGGCATTGCCCCGAGGCGGTCTTCATCTTCACCAGCACCAACAAGGTCTACGGCGACACGCCTAACCGCCTGCCCTTGCGTGAACTTGAGACGCGCTGGGAAATGCCGCAGGACGACCCGCGCTTTGCGGGCATCGATGAGAG
>DASXQK010000250.1:0-2362 GCA_036493015.1 Dongiaceae bacterium
GGAGGCCAGTTCCGTCGTGCGGCGCTGGCGCGCCTGTTCGATGGCAACGGCGCAAAGATGCGTTGCTTCCTGCGTGTTGCCCAGGATGTGCAGCGTCAAAGCGAGATAGACCAGCGCATGGCCCTCATAGCTCTCCACGCCGGTATTGCCGCGGTTCAGCACCACCAGCGCCTCTTCGAGGTGCGTGCGCGCCTCGCCGAAATGGCCGGTGGCAAAGTTGCACATGCCGGCGCTGACGCGGCCGATGGCCGAGGCGCGCTCGTTGCCGTGCCGCGAGCCGTAATCGATCATTCGCCGCGCGACCGATATGGCCGAGGAAAAATCCCCGGCATTGAAGCGCACACCGGCCAGCGAGGTCAGCGAATCGACCAGGGCTGCGGCATCCTCCAGCGCCTCGGCCAGGTCGGCCGCTTCGGCCAGCGCCTGATGGGCGTTCTGCTTGACGGGACCGTAGTGATCGTTGATCAGCGCGCCGCGCGCGATCTGGCAGCGCATGCGGATGGTCCGCGTCTCGCGCGAGCCGTCGCCGGTGCCCAGGCATTCGAGGCAGCGGTCGAGCCGGGCCAGCGCCTCGATGGACGAGCCCATCTCCTTGGCCAGGGAGCCGGCGCGCAGCCATAGCGAGGCCGCCTCCAGCGCCCGGCCGGAGAGAGTGAGATGCTGGGCCAGCAATTCGGGCCGGGAATTGCGAATTTCCGGATAGTCGTGCTCATAGAGCCGGGCGAGGGCTGCATGCAGCGTCACCGCATCGCGGCGCAGCAGGCTGTTATAGGCCGCTTCCCGGATCAGAGCGTGGCGGAACTCGAACCGGTTCTCCGTCGAGGCGAGCAGGCGGACCAGGCCTGAATCCATCAACGTCGCCAGGTCGCGCTCGACATCCGCCTTGGGGCGCGCCGCCAGTTTGGCCAGTACATCGATCTCGAATTCGCGACCGACGACGGCGGCAATCTGGGCGAGGTGGCGGGATTCGCCGAGGCCATCGAGACGGGCGAGAAGACTGCCCTGCAAGGCATCGGGTATCGGCAGAAGGGCCTGCGAGCCTCGCTCTTTGCTCTCGTCACCGGCCTTTGCCTCATCCTCGCCCACCCGTCCGGTGGCGGAGACGGTGCGGGCCATCTCCTCGATATAGAGCGGGATGCCGTCGGAGCGCTGCACCACCTGGGCCAGCAGCGAATCGGCCACGCCCGCGCCCTGGATCATATGGCTTGCCAGTTTCACCGACTGGGCCGCATCCAGCCGCTCGATGGAAAGATGGGTAACGAAATGGCTCGCCTCGCCGAAGCCGCGATCCTTGCGGCAGGTGACGAGCAACAGGATCCGCGCCCCTGCCGCGCGTTCGATCAGCGCCGCCAGAAGCGCTTCCGACGAAGGATCGATCCAGTGCACATCCTCCACCACCACGACCTTGAGCGCATCGCCGTTCTGTTCGACGATCTGTTCGACGATAGCCGCGCGCAAGGCATCGAGCTTTTGCGTCGGGGTGTAGTCGTCATCGGCCGGATGATCGTCGCTGTCCTGGGCGATGAGCGAGAGCACAAAGGGCTCCAGCCCGCCAAGGCCAGGCAGCGATCGGGCGATGAAGGCGGCTGCCTTGCGCCGGCGCTCGGCGAGCGGCTCGTTCTCCATCACCTTGGCCGCATGGCGCATATAACCGATCCAGGGATGGAGCGGTTCGTTCTGCTGATCTTCCAGGCATTGGAAGACCAGAGGCGGGCGTTCCGGGGCGATCCGCTCGATGCATTCAAACACCAGCCGCGATTTGCCGATTCCGGCCTCGCCCTGGATCAGCACCGTCTGGCCGCCTCCCGCCGCGGCATGCATGCTGCGGGCATCGAGCGCATCGAGTTCGCGGCCGCGGCCCACAAACGGCGTCAGATGCTCGCGTCGCTCGGCGAAGCGGAATTCGACCGGCTTGGGCTCGCCCACCTGCCAGACCTGCTCCGCCTCGGTGAAGCCTTTGAGCACGTGGCTGCCGGCATCGCTGAAGGAGAAATTGTGCTCCGCCAGGCGATAGGAGGTGTCGTCGACGCTGATCGTGCCCGGTGGCGAGAGCGCCTGAACGCGGGCTGCAAGATGCAGGGGCGCCCCGACCGCGAAGGAATCGGAGACGTTGTTGAGCCGGTTGACCGTGCTGTAGACCACCAGCCCGGTGGCGATCCCGATGCGGACCTGGATGCGGCTGGCCTTGGGGAAATTCGCCTGATCGAGTGCGGCCATGATGGCGCGCCCGCAGGTGATGGCTTCCTGGGCGTTACGGCCCAGCGAGCGGGGCGAACCGAAATAGGCGGTGAACCCGTCGCCGGTATGATGGGCGAAAATGCCGCGATGGCTCTCGACGACAGACTTGGCAGTCTCGTAGAAG
>DASXQK010000251.1:0-2154 GCA_036493015.1 Dongiaceae bacterium
ATCGAGGACCAGCTGCTGGCCTTCGCGATGCGGGCGCTGGCCCAGTAACTGTACATCGCCGCCGTTGCGTCCGAAGCGGATGATGCGGTGATTGCGGTCACGGCAGGCCGCGGCGAGGCTCTCGAACTCCGGCGCGTCGGCGTTCAACACTGCCACATGGCCCGGCTCCATCACCTCGCTGAACAGGCGAAGTTTGGCGGCGAGATAAGCTTCGCTCGTGCCGTGATAATCCAGGTGATCGCGGGAGAGGTTGGTGAAGGCAGCCGCCGTCACCCTCACGCCGTGGAGACGAAACTGGTCGAGGCCGTGGGATGAAGCCTCCATGGCCAGATGATCGACGCCGTCGCGGGCGATCTCCGCCAGGCGCCGGTGCAGCTCGACCGGATCCAGCGTGGTCAGCGGCAGGTATTCGGTGTTGCCAGGTGCCACGATGCCCAGCGTGCCGAGGCTGGCGGATGCGTGGCCGAGTGCGGCCCAGAGCTGGCGGGTGAATTCGGCGGTGGAGGTCTTGCCGCTGGTGCCGGTGATCGCGGCGACGTGGCGCGGCTGCCGGCCATAGAAGATGGCGGCCATCAGCGCCAATCGGCGGCGCGGATTGGGATCGACCAGCAGCACGGTGCCGGCGGGGACAGCCGTCGTGGGCTCCGCCAGCACGGCGACGGCCCCCTTGGCCACCGCCTGGTCGATATAGCGGCGTCCGTCGGTCTTGGCTCCCGGCAAAGCCGCGAAGACAAATCCTGGTTCGACCTGCCGCGAATCGGCTGACAGTCCGCGGATGTCGACCGCTGCATTCATCGCGATGTTCTGGCCCTCCCTGGGCCCGTCAAAAAGCTCACTCAGGCGCATTCGCCGTGGCGCTTACCGTCATCAGCAATTCGTTCTTGGTGGCTTCAGGCGAATCATTGGGTGCCGGCGCCATGCCGAGCAGCGGCGCCATGCGCTGAACCACGCGGCTCACCACGGGGGCGGCCACCCAGCCGCCGGTGGCGAAGCCGTAGGAATGGGCGTTGGGTTTCGGTTCGTCGACCATGACCAGCACGATGTAGCGGGGGTCGTTGATCGGAAACGCGCCGACGAAGGAGGCAAGCCGGGCATTGGTGGAATAGCCCTTGGCGAGCGTCTTCTCTGCCGTGCCGGTCTTGCCGCCGACGAGATAGCCGGGCGCTTCCGCGGCCTTGCCGGTGCCGGCCTGGACAACCAGGCGGAACAGCTCGCGCATCAAATTCGAAGTTCCAGGCGAGATCACCCGCTGGCCGTCGGTCACCTCGTCGGGGCCGCGCCTGATCAAGGTGGCCGGGCGCATGATGCCGCCATTCACCATGGCGGCGACGCCGGAGACGACATGCAGCGGGCTGACCGCGATGCCATGGCCGAAGGCGATGGTCATGGTGTTGATCGGTTTCCAGTCGGCGGGATAGAGCGGCCGGCCCACTTCCGGCAGCTCGACACTCACCGGGCGCAGCATGCCGACCTTGGCAAGGAAGGATCTCTGGCTGTCGGTACCCATCTCCATCGCCATGCGCGCCGCGCCGATGTTGGACGACAGCATGAAAATCTCCGGCACCGAGAGCGGATGGTTCATCGGCTCGAAGTCGTGGATGATGTAGCGGCCGATAGAGATCGGATGCACGTCGAAGCGGTCGGTCAGATGGATGCGCCCGCTATCCAGCGCCATCGCCGTGTTGAACACCTTGAAGGTGGAGCCCATCTCATAGATGCCCAGCGTGGCGCGGTTGAAGCGCTGCTCGGGCGAGGCCGTGCCCACCTGGTTGGGATCGAAATCGGGCAGCGAGATCATGGCCAGGATCTCGCCGGTGCGTGCGTCCAGCACGATGCCGGCGCCGCCGATGCCGGTGAAATCGGAAATCCCGCGGGTCAGTTCCTCGCGCAGGATCTGCTGGATGCGCACGTCGAGGGAGAGCTGGACGGGATGGCGCCCGCCGGCCAGCACGTCATCGAAGGAATCCTCGATGCCGGCGATGCCCTTGTTGTCGAGATCGGTGAAGCCGACGACATGGCTCACCAGCGAGCCCAGCGGATAGACGCGCTTTTCCTCGGCCTGGAAATAAAGGCCGGGAATGCCGAGACGGGTAACATCGAGCTGCTGGCGCGGCGTCAGATTTCGCTGCAGCCAGACGAAGGTCTTGTCGCTGC
>DASXQK010000252.1:0-3252 GCA_036493015.1 Dongiaceae bacterium
GGTCATCTCGCCCATGCGGGCGCCCACCACCATCAGCAGATCGGTGGTGCGCACGCGCTCGGCGAGCCTGGCATTGATGCCGATGCCGACATCGCCGGCATAAAACGGCTTCAGATTATCGACGATATCCTGGGCGCGGAATGAACCGGCAACGGGAATGTTGTTGGCCTCGGCGAAGGCGGAGATGTCGGCGCTGGCCTTTTGGCTCCAGCCGCCGCCGCCCACGATCATCAGCGGGCGCTTGGATGCCGCCAGCAGTTCGCGCAGCTTGGCCATATCGGCCGCGCCGGGATGCGCCTCGATTTTCTTGTAGGGGCCGGCATCCGCCGTCTCGACCACATCGGTCAGCATGTCTTCCGGCAATGCGAGTGCCACGGGACCGGGGCGGCCGGACGTCGCACGATGGAATGCCTGGCTGACCAGCTCGGGAATGCGGCGCGCGTCTTCGATCTCCGCCGTCCATTTGGTGACGGGCCCGAACATGCGGCGGAAATCGATCTCCTGGAATGCCTCGCGCTCGGTCTGGTCGCGCGCGACCTGGCCGATCAGCAGGATCATGGGCGAGGAATCCTGGAAGGCGGTGTGGAGCCCAATGGAGGCGTTGGTAGCGCCGGGCCCGCGGGTGACAAAGCAGATGCCCGGCCGGCCGGTCATCTTGCCATAGGCTTCCGCCATGACGCAGGCGCCGCCCTCCTGCCGGCAGGTAATGAACCGGATGCTGTTGCGCGCGTCATAAAGGGCGTCGAGGGCGGCGAGATAGCTTTCGCCAGGCACGCCGAAGGCGAGGTCCACGCCGTGGATCTTCAGCTGGTCGATCAGGATCTGGCCGCCGGTGCGCCGGCGCGGCGTTTCACTCATTGAATTCCCCTGGGAATCTTCGCAAGATAGCGCAACCGGCATAGCGGATCGTGACATCGCCGACAAGCCGCCGGGCCGCCGATGCCGTTTTGCCCTCAGATTGGCGGACGAAGCTCAGCCCAGGGCCGCGCCATCTCCAGCGCCTTGCCGATATTGAGCGCAGTCACGTCCTGGTAGCGCCGGGCGACGATCTCGAGTCCGATCGGCAGGCCACCTTTGGTGAAGCCGGCGGGTACGGAAAGCGCCGGGCACTGGCTGACGAAATTGAAGACCGAGGTGATGTCGAGGCCATGGAAGCGGCCCTGTTCGTCGGTCCAGTCGTATTCCGTATCTTTGCCGCCGACCTTGGGCGCCGGATGCGCCATGGTCGGGCAAAGCAGGGCATGGCAGCGCTGCAGGATCGGCGAGAGCTTTTTCCACATGTCGGTGCGGACATGCTCGATCTTCTTGAAGTCGAGGGCGGTCATGGCGTTGCCCGCCTCGATCAGCCGCACGACGTTGGGATCCATCTTGCCGCGGAATTTCGCCAAGGTGTGGCCGAAGAAGGAGGCGAGATAGACGCCCCAGTGGCGGCCCCAGGCATCGTTCATCTCCTTGGTCCAACCGAGATCGACCTCTTCGATGATCGCACCGCGCTCAGCGAGCGCCGCTGCTGCACTGCGCACCGCGGCTTCAACCTCGGGATCGAGGAAGAGGAATCCCAGCGTGGGCGCCAAGGCCAAGCGCCAGCCGCGCACATCGCCCGGGATCGGCTTGGGGATCTCCAGGCGCGGCGACAGCGACTGGATATCGCGCTCATCGGGTCCCTGGGTGATATCAAGAAACAGCGCCGCATCGTCGATGGTGCGCGCCAGCGGGCCGAAATGGGAAAGCGAGTCGAACTGGCTGGGCAGGATGGTGAAGGGAATACGCCCGAAGCTCGGCTTCAAGCCGACGATGCCACAGAACGAGGCGGGGATGCGCACCGAACCACCCATGTCGGAGCCCTCGGCCATGGGTACCGAACCACTGGCAACGGCCGCCCCCGAACCGCCGGAGGAGCCGCCGGGCGTGCGTCCTTTGTCCCAGGGGTTGCGGGTGATGCCCCAGAGCGGGCTTTCGGTGAAGCTCGAATAGGCGAATTCGGGCGTGGTGGTCTTGCCAACCATGATGCCGCCGGCCTTGTCGAGCGCCTCGACGATGGGCGCGTCTTCGGTCGGCACGTTGTGTTCATAGGCGTAGGAGCCTAGCGTCGTGCGCTTGCCCTTGGTGGGCGTCAGATCCTTGATGGCAAAGGGTACGCCATGCAGCGGGCCCAGCGGCTTGCCGGCCTTCACGGCATCATGCGCCGCCTTGGCCTTGGCACGCGCCTCCTCGGGATAGACGAAGCAGAAGCAGTTGAGGGGCGGATTGATCTCGCCGATCCGCTCCAGCGCATTATCGACGAGATCGACCGGCGATAGCTGGCCAGCGCGGATGCGCTTGGCCATATCGGTTGCCGGCATGTAGCAGAGGTCGAGATCGGCCATCGGTGCTTCCCCGGGAATTGAGCGCGACAGTTTCGGGGGTTCGCGGCGGATCGTCAAATCGATCTGCGCCTGGTTTTCAAAGCCTCATCCTGAGCTTATCGAAGGATGAGGCGGCATGAGCCAGCAGCTTCACGGTTCGACAGCCTCACCATGAGGCTGCAAACATTGACGTTGGCCTGCTTGCCAGCCCGCGGCGAAGCCCGGCATAGTCGCCCCATGATCGAACTCAGCGAAAAACAGATCGCGCAGTTTCATGAAGATGGTTTCCTCATCCTGCCGAGGCTGATCGACGCCGAAGCAGCCGAGCGCGTCGCGGCACGTTATGAGAGCCTGTTCCGCGGCAAGTTCGAAACCGGTCTCTATCCCGATGAATGGAACTGGCAGGAAGGCCGCGACAAGCCGGATCGTGCCCGCCAGATCTGCAATGGCTGGAAGTCGGACTACACAGTGGCGAGCCTGGTTCTGCGCGCCGAGATCGGCCGGCTCTGCGCCCAGCTCGCCGGTTGGCCGGGTGCCAGGCTTTCTCAGGACAATGTGATCTGGAAGCCGGCGGGCGCCAAAGCCCTGGGCTTCCATCAGGACGATAGCTACACTGGCTGGATCGTGCCTGCGCATATGACCAGCTGCTGGATCGCGCTGGATGCGACCACGGCAGCGGGTGGCACCATCGAATATGTGCGCGGCTCTCACAAGTGGCCTGTCTCGCCGCCCATCAAGCAGTTCCACGCGCCGAACGACTATCGCAAGGAGATGCGCGATGCCGCGGCCGCCGTAGGCTTATCGGCGCCGGAGCTGGTGCCGGTCGAGGTGCCGGCCGGGGGCTGTGCCTTCCACGACGGGCGCACCTGGCATGGCAGCGATGTGAACCGGGCCGAGAAGCCACGCC
>DASXQK010000253.1:0-12375 GCA_036493015.1 Dongiaceae bacterium
TTCGGTGAAGTCTCGCGCAACCAGGTCAAGGAGCTCCGGGCCGAGCAAGCGAGCCTCGGCGCCGGGGCGGCTGCGGGCGCGGCGGTCGGCGACTACGACGATCCGACCGCGGTCCTGACCGGACAATGGGGACCGAACCAGTACGGCAAGGTCAAGATCTTCAGCCGGAACCAGACCGAAAAGGTCTTTCAGGAGGTGCAGATCCGCCTGCGCCACAACATGAGGCCCAATTTCTGCAGCGGATACGAGGTATTCTGGCGTTGCCTGGATACCGAAGGCGGCTATGCGGAAATCGTGCGGTGGAACGGCGCTGTCGGCGGCTGGACGTCGCTCATCAAGCTGGTGGGCAAGCAGTATGGCGTCAAAGACGGCGATATCATCGAAGCATCCATCGTCGGCAGCGTCATCACCGGCTATCTCAACGGCCAGAAATCCATCGCCATCGTTGACGATAAAATCAAGTCGGGCGCACCTGGAATCGGCTGCAATTTTGGCGTCGGCAATACGAACGCCGACCATGGATTCAGGTCCTTCGACGTGCATACCTACGACTGAGCTGCACAAGCGGCCCATCGATCTCCGCCAGGGGTTCGATGGGCCGTATTTTTTGATCCTGTCGTCCAGGCCCATGGCGGCGCGCTAGACTGCCGCTCGGCGGCAAACTCTGCGGAGGATTTCCCATGAACCAGCAAGCAGCCCGGACCCTTACCCCGCCGGCAACGGTAACGCTCGCCCAATTCGAGGCGCTGTTCGAGAAGGTCAAGAACTGGGGCAAGTGGGGACCGGACGACGAGCTCGGCACGCTGAACTACATCACGCCCGAGAGAATCGCGGCGGCGGCGAAGCTGGTTCGCAAGGGCCGCTGCGTCTCCATGGCGATTCCCATCAACAAACAGGCAGGCCCGGACAATCCCAATCCGGCCGTGCATCTGATGTCGCTGATGCATGATATTCCCATCAGCGAGAGTGGGCTTTCCTTCGGCATGTGCTATCTCGCCATGGCAAGCCATGGTGATTGCCATACCCATGTCGACGCGCTGAATCACGTCGCCTGGAAGGGCAAGCTCTATAACGGCAAGCCGGCAGAGCTGCTGACCTCGCGCGGCTCCGAGTGGGGCAGCATCGCCGCCTACAACAAGGGCATCGTCGGCCGGGGCGTGATGCTGGATGCAGCCCATTATCGAAAGGTGAAATGGCTCGAGCCTGGCGAAGCCGTCACCCGTGCCGAACTGGAGGAAATCGAAAAGAGCCAGGGCGTGCGCCTGGGCGAAGGCGACATTCTCGTTTTCCGCACCGGCCATCATGCGCGCCGTCTGGCGCTGGGCGCGTGGAGCAACGATTACCCGCCGGCGGGCCAGGGCAAGGCGGGCTTGCATGTCGATACCGTGCCCTGGATGCATGAGCGCAGAATCGCGGCCTTCCTGCCTGACGGCGATGGCGAGACCGTGCCGAGCAATGTCGAAGGGGTGCCATACCCCATCCATCCCCTGCAGCTCACATCCATGGGCATGCTGGTTTCCGACAGCCTGCAGCTGGAGGAAGTCCACGCCGCTTGCCTGGAGGAAAAGCGCTGGGAGTTCCTGACGATCGGCCTGCCGTTGCGCCTGCCGGGGGCCACGGGCTGCCCGTGGAACCCGATCGCGATGTTCTGAACCACGCCGTTCGAAGGAGAGCAATATGGAACGCCGATTTGCCGGCAAGGTGGCGGTCGTCACCGGCGCGACCCAGGGCCAGGGCCAGGCCATTTGCGTGAGGCTGGCTTCCGAAGGCGCGCTGGTCGCGGTCAACCGCCTGCCCGATGTCAGCGCCGAACAGACCCTCGCCATGGTCAAGGCGGCAGGCGGCGAAGCCTTCGACGTTGCCGCCGATATGCGCGATCCCGACCAGGTGAAGGCGATGATCGCCACCGTCGCCAAGCGCGGCGGCCGCCTCGACTACGTTGTTGGCAATGCCGGCATCAATCCCTTCATGACCTGGGACAACACGCCGATCGAGGAGTTCGACAAGCTCTTCGAAACCAATGTACGCGGCACCTGGGTCGTCTGCACCGAAGGCGCGCGCCAGATGGTCAAGGAAGGCCATGGTGGCGCCATCGTCGTGACCAGCTCCATCTCCGCCCATGTCGGCGCGCCCACCCAGGTCGCCTATTGCGGGACCAAGGGGGCCATCAGCATGCTGGCAAAGGCGCTGGGCGCGGTGTTGGGCAAGCATGGCATCCGCGTCAATGCCATCGAGCCGGGCGCCATCGATACGCCTATGGCGGCCGGCCTGTTCGAGCAACCCGAGGTGCTGAAATATTATCTGGAACGCATCGCGCTGGGCCGCGTCGGCAAGCCTTCGGAGATCGCCTCGGTCGTCTCGTTCCTGCTGTCGGATGATGCCAGCTATGTGACCTCGGCCGCCTTGCTCGTCGACGCCGGCTTCATCGTCAACGCGGAACTGTAGCGTCTGATCGCCTCCAGTTGAATTAACTTGAGGCGTGAATCAGCCGCTATTTAAACAACTTAGAGCAAGATTTGCGGAACAGGCTGCTTCGACCCGATCCGTGAATCTTGCTCTGGGCCTAGCTAGGCTGCGTAGATCCGGACCGTTCCTTCGATGGCGCGGTTGGGATCGAGGATGCGCACCCCATGGCTGCCCACGCCCGCCTCCATGCGGTTGAAGCCATCATTGGTGTTGCTCACCGGCTCGACGCAGACATAGGGATAATCCCAGGCGCTATAGATCTGCATCTTGTCGAGAACGCCGTCGGCTTCGATGATCGTGCGATGGCCGTCCGGCGCGATGACCTCGGCGCGGCCGTCCCAGCCCTCATAGAGCCGGTCGACCACCATTTTCGAAACATCCGGCCCGTCGTTGAAGCTGAGGCCTTCGCTCAGCGGCACGGCGCCCTTATCGACAACCTCCGGTCCATCGGGCGGCCAGACGGCGAGAGAGAAGAACTTAAGCCGCGTGCCCGGCGGCTTGGGAAAATAGGGATGGATGCCAAGCCCCGCCGGCATGGGACGGTGATCCAGCGAGGTCACGCGCAGCAGGATTGAAAGCCCCTTGTCCGACAGGCCGTAGCGGACCTGCCCGCGGAAGCGGAACGGAAAAGTACCCGGCGTGGGATCGTGGATCATCGTCATATCCACCAGCGAGCCCGTTTGTTCCTTGACGCTGAAGGCGCGCACGAAGGCCTCGCCATGGGTCATGGTGGGCTCTTCGCGGATATTGCGGCCGAGCGCATGGCGGACACCGCCGAAATTGAATCCGCCATAGGGGAAACCGCGGCCGAACAGCGGCCCTGAATAGGGCATCAGCGGAAAGCCGGCGAAGCCATAAAGGACCGGCTTGGCGATGATCGCGTCCGGGGTCGGACGCAGCAGATCGCGCCCCTGGTGGCGAAAGCGCACCAACCTCGCGCCGAAGCCGGGGGCCACCGTCAGGCTATAGGCGCCATGCTGGATGGTGACGAGCGGCCCCGTCTCGGCCGGCTGAAGGAAATTGTGACGCATCACTCGGGCAAGCGGATGTGGCCGTCGATGACGAGGTTGCTTTCGCCCCCAATGACGATCGTCTGGCCCTTGTCCTCGCACCACAGATCGCCGCCCCGCGGCGAGAGCTGGCGGCTGTGGATCTTCTTCCTGCCCAGGCGCTGCGACCAATAGGGAACGATAATGCGATGCGCCGTGCCGCAGACCGGGTCTTCCGGCAGGCCGACATTGGGCGCGAAAACCCGGATGACGATATCGGCCCCAGAGTTTCCCGGCGTGGCGGCGATGCTCGCCGCGGCGCCGCCTGGCGCCGTTGCAATCACGGCGCTGCGGTCGAAGGCGGCGACTTTTATCAGGTCCGGCTGCAGCCGGGCGACGACCGACGCATCGTCATAGATGGCGACATAGCCGAAAGGCGCCACCCAGGTTTCCCGCGGCCGCGCGCCCAAGGCTGCTTCCATCTCCGCGACGCGATCTACCTTCGCACCCGGCATGACCGGAAAATCCACCAGGATGTGCTCGCCCTCGACTTGGGCCAACCGCTTGTCGCCGTTCGGCAGATGAAAGGTCACGGCGCGGGCGGCACCATTGCCGCGCAATACGGTATGAGCTGCGGCCATGGTCGAATGGCCGGGACCGGGATGCGATCCTTCCTTGGTAAGGAATTTCAGCGGCACATCGCCGCCGCTCGCCTCACCCACCACGGCGATCACATCGGCCCGCAGCATGGCGCAGGCCTGGATCAGAACCTTGTCCGGGGCATCCCCCGCCCCGCTCAGCACGAAGGCGGGATTGCCGTGCAGCGGATCCGCTGCAAAGGTGACCACCTGGAACAGATTGGCTTTCGCCGGCATCAGGCTTTCAGGGGTTTATAGGCCGTGACCTTCATCTCGACCTTGCACTTGAACATGAAGCGGACCGGGAAGATGCAGCGCACCGGCGGATTCTTGGTGAAATAAGTGGCGTAAATCGCATTGAAAGGAACGAACTGCCGGGGATCCGTCATCCAGCATTCGCAATGGACGACATCCTCCAGCGCGCAACCTGCAACATCGAGGGCATGCTTGATGAAGCCGAAAGTCTTGTGGACCTGCTCGTCGAACGGCATGTCGCCGAGTCCCGTGCCGTCATCCAGGATATTGCCATCCGCATCGAAGGTGACGTTGCGCGGATCGAACAGCCAGGGGCCGAAGGCCGAGGTGAACACAAAGTCCCCGGCGCGCACTGCCTTGGAGATCGGCACATTGTGGTCGATGGGATAGCACTGCTTGGTCATGCTCTGCTCCTAATAGCGGGCCCGGATCGGCCAGATGTCGATGACCTCGTCTCCCCGCACGACATGGAAGGCGCCATAGAGATTGACGGTCGGATCGCAGTGCGAGGTCATGAATTCGATCACGCTGCCCAGCTTTGGCTTGGCGGCATCGCTCGCAAAATCGAGCGCGCCATGCTCATCGCCCATGAAGCGGAATTCGCTGCCCGCCGGTGCGCCGCGCAATGCCGCCGGCTTGCCGCTGTCGGCGGCAAACGCCTTCCAGCCGGCATTCACCACCACGCGGCCCGGCGTGTTGACCGAAACGACGGTCGCGGCGACGAACAGCGAGGGCTGGAAGGGATTGTCATTCTCGGAAATGCTGATCGCGCGATAGGCTGAATCCATGAACAGATAGGAGCCCGGCTGGATTTCGGTAAAGAGACCGGCCGTCGCATCGATGCGATGGCTGCCGGTGCCCCCGCCGCTGACGATTGCCGGCTTCATCCCGGTGGCGGCAAGCGCCTCAACCGTGGCGCGCACCCGCTGCATCTGCACGCCAATGCGCTGCACGCGTTCGGCGAAGGGCGTCACATGTTGCAGATTGCCCCAATAGGCCTGGATGCCGGCGTAATTCAGCGAAGGTGCAGCCTTCATCTGTTTGGCCAGCGCGACGGCATCGGGGATGTCGTGACAGCCGGTGCGACCCATGCCGACATCGACATCGACGAGGACGCCGAGCTTGCAGCCACTGCCTGCGGCAAGATCGGCCAGCTTCTTCACCGATTCCGGATGGTCGGCGACGATGGCGACATCCGAGCCGCGCAGCAACAGGCGGCGCAACCGGTCGAGTGCTTCGTTCGAGGCCAGGGGTGCGGTGATCAGGATGCCGGTAATGCCGCCCAGTGCCATGGCTTCGGCTTCGCCGATGGTGGCGCAGGAGATGCCAAGCGCGCCTGCGGCCATGATTCTTTGCCCGACCTCGACGCATTTATGGGCCTTCGCATGGGGGCGCAGCCTGACCCCGCTCTGACGTGACCAGCCGGCCATGATGGCAATGTTGCAGTCGAGAATGTCGATATCGACGAGAAGGGCCGGCGTTGGAACGTCGGAGCGCCGCATCGAAGAACTGCCTCCCGCCCTGTCTGATTTTCCGGCTGATTTTGCCGGAACACGACGGCACCCGAGTCCCCGGGGCGGCCGCGCTTTTGCACGTCTTTTAGTTAAGTAGATGGTCCCTTCGGGGTCAAGGATAAATAGGATGAATACCTATTGACAGTTTGATCCTTTTGCCGCGAATTGCTGGGAAATGACGCTGGCGCCGGGATGGGACATTGTCGTTCTGGGACGTACCCGTGGCCGGCCCCCTTGTCTCTTACGGGCACCATGAAAAAACCCCTGTCGAACAATCCTCCTCTGTCGACGATGCCTCTGGGCCGGCGCAAGCGGGCCGACGAAATCGCCGAACACATCGAGCGCTCCATCTCCACCGGCGAATTCAAGGAAGGTGCTGCGATGCCTTCCGAAAAGGAGCTCGCCGAGCGCTTCGGGGTGGGCCGGCCCTCCGTTCGCCAGGCGCTGTTCACCCTGCAGCAGCAGGGGCTCGTCGAGATCACCAGCGGCACCCGCGCGCGGGTGACGGCGCCTTCGGGCAAGTTCCTCTCCGCGCAGATCGCCGGCCTGATCCGGCGCATGACCTCGACCGGCCAGGGCCATGAGCATATGGAGCAGGCGCGGCTGTTGTTCGAGGCCGGCGTGGCCTGGCAGGCGGCGCGGATGGCAACCGACGAGGATATCCAGCGCCTGAAGGCAGCGCTCGATGCCAACGCCGCGGCCATCGGCAATACCGGGCTGTTCGTGCGCACCGACGTCGCCTTCCATGCCGAACTCACGGTCATCACCCGCAACCCGGTCTTCACCGGCGTGCATGACGCCATCGTCGGCTGGCTGATCGATCAGCGCACGACGACGATCCACATGCCCGATGCCGATCGTCTGTCGATCCGCGACCACACCGCGATCTATGAAGCGGTTGCGGCGCGCGATCCGATGCGCGCCTTCCACGAAATGACGAGCCATCTCCGGCTCATTAGCGAGCTCTACAGCGAATCCAAGCGCCTGTCGGAAGATATCCTGCGCCAGATCGCCCGCGACGTAGCAGGCCGGATCGAGCGCGAGCGGGAGTCCATGTGGGTCGCGCCCAAATCGGGCAACGGGCATTCCGAAGGCGGCGAAGCGGGCCGCGCCCGGTCGCCACGCAAGGCAAAAGAAATGTAGAATTCCGGCGGAGCCGGCAGGGAGAGTAGGCGATGACCACTGTTGTTCTGGGTGCCGGTGCGGTCGGCACGGCAAGCGCCTGGTATCTGAAGAAAGCGGGCCATGATGTGGTGCTGGTGGAGCGCCAGTCTGAAGCCGGGATGGAGACGAGCTGGGGCAATGGCGGCGTGATCCACGCCAGCGAAGTGGAGCCCTGGTCGCAGCCCGGCATGCCGACCAAGATCATCAAATGGCTGGGCAAGGAGAATGCGCCCCTGCTGCTGCGCTACAGCGCGATCCCCCACATGTTCCGCTGGGGCATCGACTTCGCACGCAACTGCACGCCGGAGCGCTTTCGCGCGAATTCGAAGTCAAACCTCCATCTCGCCCTGCATTCGCTGAAATCGCTGCAGGAGATCGGGGCGGAGACGGGAATCAACTACGACCGCGCCACCCGTGGTGTGCTGAAGATCTACCGCTCTCCTGAAGCCCTGGGCAATGCCGAGCGCGCCTGCGCCTTTCTGGCGCAATTCGGGCTGCTGTTCGAACGCATCAGCCCGGAACGCTGCGTGGAGATCGAGCCCGCGCTGGCCGACACAAAGTCGACGCTGGCCGGCGCGCTTTATTTCGCCCGCGACGAGGTAGGCGATTGCAACAAGTTTACCCAGGGGCTTGCCGCCGCCTGCGCGGCCAAGGGCGTGGCGCTGCGTTTCGGCGAGACGGTGAAGAACATCGAGACCGCCGGCGGCCGCGTCACCGGCGTGGTCACCGACAAGGGCCGCATTGCCTGCGACACGGTGGTGGTCGCCATGGGCAGCTTTGCCGCGCCCCTCTTGGCCCGCAACGGGATCCGCGTGCCGATCTATCCGGTGAAGGGCGTCTCCATCACCTTCAAGCGCGCCGGCTGGAACGGCGCCCCCAATGTGCCGGTGATCGACGATAGCAAGCTGTTCGGCATCATCCCCATCGGCGATCGCATGCGCATCTCCGGCTCCGCCGAGATCACCGGCTATGACGCAACACCGGCAATGGCGCGGGCCGAAGCCATCATCGCCAATGCCAGCTCGACCTTCCCGGATCTACCCAAGCATCTCGATATCAAGGCGTCGCGGGTCTGGGCGGGCTTGCGCCCTGTCAGCCCCTCAGGCACGCCGATGATCGGCCAGACCCGCATCAAGGGCCTGTGGATCAATGCAGGCCACGGCCATCTCGGCTGGACGCTCTCCTGCGGCTCAGGCCGGGTCGTCGCCGACCTCATCGCCGGGCGCAATCCCGGCATCCCGCCGATGCCGCGCCAGGGTGTTGTGACCGCCGCTGCCTGACGCTTATGGACGAGTTGACAAGGCTCATTGCCTGCGAGGGAACTGATCCAGCTGGGCCATGGCCAGCTGACGCAGCCGATGCGCTCGAACAAGGAGGCCTTGTTCATTTCCCGGCGTTGAATTTCGAGCTCACGCCCGGCGAGCGTGGGTTGGTCGCGCGCGGTGTCGTGGTCGCGAAGGGCAAAAACATCAGCCTCGACCCCGACGGCACTGCTGCATCCGGATTGGCGGTGGATGAGGCGGGTGCGGCGCCGATCGCCGCGATGATGCGCCGCTTCTGCGATTTCGCGCGGCTGCTCGTCTTGGCGGTTGCACCCGGTTACGAACCGGCTCTGGCAACTGGACGGACCTCGTTTCGGCCGGTGGAGATTGCCGGACGCCCTGTCAGCGATTGGCGGGCCGACGATACGCGGCTGCACACCGATGCCTTTCCGGCAACGCCGGTCGGTGGCAGGCGCCTGCTGCGCGTCTTCGCCAACATCGATCCTCAGGCGCGGCCTCGCATCTGGCGCGTCGGCGGCAGCTTCGAGGCGCTGGCATCGCAATACCTGCCGCGGATTCCCCGCCCGTCAGCCTTTCATGCGGCGCTGCTGCATCTCCGCGGCAAAACGCGCGGACGTCGCAGTGCTTATGATCATTACATGCTGCATCTGCATGACATGGCAAAAGCCGACGCTGATTATCAGGCCAACCCCTGTCAGCGCGAGGTCGCTTTTGCGCCCAGCGTCTGGATGGTTTTCAGCGATCAGGTGCCGCACGCGGCGATGTCGGGCTGCAATGCCCTGGAAACGACTTTCTATCTGCCGCCCTCGGCCCAACGGCATCCCGAACGCTCGCCCCTCAAGGTGCTGGAGCGGCTGACGGGGCGGCGCCTGGTGGTTTAGCCGTAGACCATCCTCGTCGCCAACGCCTCGCTCTCTCGCGAGGCGAAAGGGAACATGGCACTGAACGGAAAGTTGGTCAGCTCGCCTACCTTGACCGCCTCGCCATTCGAATAGAGATCGACGCGGATAAAGTCGAAGTCGCGGGCCAGGGTTTCGGCGGCGTGCAGCATCAAGGCGAGGTTAGCAGGGCGCGGGAAATCGCCTGCCTTGCGGTCGTTGGAGAAAATCGGCAGCGGGGTCCAGTCGCGATCGAAGAAAGAGCGGGTGAGCGAGCCCGGCCGGTCGATATTGGCGTGCAGCAGCCGCGCCTTGCCCTCGCGGCAAAATACGCGGAACGCATCGGGCCAATTCTGGTCGAAAACGAAGGGCTCGACGATCACCTTCGGCGTCAGGCTGCGATAGTTTCGCTCTCGCGAATAAACATAATAATTTTCTGAAAACCAGCTGGCAATGAGGTCGCGATCGATCGGCTCACCCGCCATGCGCAGAATAATGACGCCCGACATATGGGTCGGCTTGATGACGCAGCGGGCGGGAAAGTCGAAAGCCTCTGCCTCCGCCCGAGATCGCAGGATCGCCACGGTCGGCACGTTGAACGCCTCGCCCAGCCGTGAGCGGACATGCAACTTCAACCGCTCCTTATCCGAAACATAGACCCGCAGCGGCCGCAGGCTCTCGGCCGAGTTCTTCAGGCGGAAGAGGATATCGTTGATCGTGCCGCCGCGGCACTTCGGCCAGCGGCCGTGCCAGCGCCAGAACAGGAGGGCGCCGAACAACAAGTCGCCGAAGCGGTTGTGGGGTAATTGGTGAAGAAGCCACATCCGGGGGGTTAACTTGATCCGGCCCGACCTGCCGACCCGGGTCATTGAACTCACCGCGTCATCGTTTAGCGGCGGGCTGGCCAGCGCCTCGGCGCAGCGCGTCAAGCGAGGAAGACAGGGCATCTTGCAGGATCCAGACATCGCCGGAATACCCGATGAAGTCGAAGCCGCCGCGATGGAGCGCCAGCCCCTCTTCGACCGAACCCACGAGGCGCCCGATCGGCTTTCCCGTACGCTGTGCCGCAGCCAGGATGCGGCTCACCGACCGGGTGAACCGCGGATCGGCGAAATCGCCGGGGCAGCCCAGCGACGTCGTCAAGTCGACATGGCCGATCCATAATCCATCAACCCCGGCAACGTCGGCGATGGCTTCGACGTTCTCGACGCCAAGCGCCGTCTCGATCTTGGCGAAATAAAAAATCTCCGCATTGGTCTCGCGTAGCAGCGCCGGGATGGGTTGCGGGCGATACTTGTCATGGGAGAGGCGAAATGCCACCGCGCGCTGGCCAACAGGTGCGTAGCGCGCCCGGCCGAGGTATTGCTTCACTTCGTCAACGGTCTCCACCATGGGTGACATGATGGACCGCGCGCCCATGTCGAGCGCCAGCGACACCTGATACTGATCTTTGGACGGCAGGCCGACGATGGCCGGAAGCTCCGCCGCCTCGAGAAAGCGCAGCAGGCTCTTCAGCTGATCGATGCTGAATCCGCTGTGCTCAAGATCGAGCAGGACAAAGTCGCAACCCGCCTGCTTCAGGATATAGCCGATGCCCGGCGTGGCGAATTCGACGAGAAAGGTGCCGAGTTTCATCTGGCCGCGCTGGGCTGCCATTTCGCGGATCGTTGTCATCTGGGATTTCCCTGCTGGCACCCGGCTTGGAGCAATCGCAACAATATGGCACCGTGGAGTGCGAGGCCAGCGTGGCGGCGGCGCCTGATCCGGATATTGCCGGTGCGCAGCCACGGCGAGAGACCGAAGCAGGCGAGGTAACGAACCAGTAAGCGTTGCATCATACGATTATCGGGGGAGGCGCGATCATGAGTCTGACTCAAGACGTCAAAATCCAGTTGCAGCGGCTGCGTAACAGCGGCTTCGATGCCAGGCTCAAGGCCCAGGCAGACGCGAAGGGATTCCCGGCCACCTATTTCTTCGCCATCGCCAGCCGCGAGACAAATTGCGTGAACGAGCTCGGCGACTTGCAAAACGGCGAAATGCATGGTGTGGGCATTGTGCAAATCGACATTCAGCACGACCTCGCGCGCCAAGCGCGCGACAATGGCGGCTGGAGAACCGATCCTGATCCGCTGATCGCTTTCGGCGCGCAGCTGCTCGCCAGCAACATTGCCGCGGCAGCACAGGCCTTTCCCCAATTACCCCGCGATGATCAGCTCAAGATCGCCGCGAGCGGCTATAACTGCGGCGTCCAGAGGGCTATTGCTGCCCAGCGAAACGGCGATTGCGATAGCGCGACCACTCATCACGACTATGGCCGTGACGTAATGGCCCGCAAGGCCCTGTTCGATCAGCTGATCGGCTAACGGCGCCTTTCGGCTAGCGCCGACGCCAGGCTCCTCGCTCTTCCACAACCAGCCCGGATTCCGCCAGCTCGATCAAATGGGCCCGGACGGATTCCGCCGCCGCCGGAACAAGCCGGGGATCGAGGCCGGTATAAATCTGCTTCACCAGATCGGCGGGTGTCAGCGACAGTGTCGCCGAAAGTGCCGCAAGAACGGCCGCGCGCCGCGCCCGGCGATGGGCGATCAACTCGGCCAGATGACCACGGGGATCGCGGATAGGCCCGCCGTGGGTCGGAAAGTAGATCGCATCCTGCCGGCGCGACAACTGGTCAAGCGAGCGCATATAAGCCGCCATATCGCCGTCGGGCGGCGCTATCACGGTCGTCGACCAGCCCATGACCTGATCGCCGGAGAAGAGAACCCGCTCCTGCGGCAGGGCAAAGCATAGGTGGTTCGAAGCATGGCCGGGCGTATGCAGGGCTTCAAGGCGCCAGCCCTCGCCTTCGATGACATCGCCATCGGCCAGCACGATGTCCGGAACGAAGGCGAGATCGGCGCCCGCCTCGCCCGTATCGCCCACCGCCCCATGCGGGCCGAAGCCCAGCGTCGGAGCGCCCATCGCTGCCTTCAGCGGCGCTGCCGCCGGCGAATGGTCGGCATGGGTATGCGTCACGAGGATATGGGTGATGGTCTCCCCCGCCAGCGCGTTCGACAGGGCATCGATATGGGCCGCCAGCAGGGGTCCTGGATCGATGACCGCTACCTTGCCGCGGCCAACGACGTAGGTTCCGGTGCCCATGAAGGTGAAGGGCCCCGGATTCTCCGCCACGATCCGGCGGATCAATG
>DASXQK010000254.1:0-8820 GCA_036493015.1 Dongiaceae bacterium
CCTGTCGAGCTTTGCTGCTGAGCCGGTTGCAGCCGGCGGAGCCGGCATCAGCCTCCGGACCCTTCGGGCGCCGCTGACCGTGCCGGCTTGACTGAAAGAGTCCGTCAGGACGCGGCCTTCAGCCCGCGCGCCTTGTCGGCCTGCCAGTGATCGAGGATCGTTCTTGCCTTGTTGCGTGCGGGATCCATCTCGCGGTCGTGGTCGGCGGTCTTGGCCGTCAGCTCGATGACATAGCCGTTGGGATCGCGGAAGTAGATCGAGTGGATGAAGCCATGATCGGAAATGCCGCGGATCTCGCGCCCCTCATCCTTGGCCTTGCGATACATCGCTTGCAGTGATTCCTCGTTCACCTCGAGGGCGATATGGAGATCGAAATCATGCTGATTCTTGAATTCGAAAGCCTGGTCGGGCGCCTCGAAGAAGGCGATGAACGAACCGTCATCGAGGCGATAAAAGGTATGCAACACATCGGTGCGCCGGCCGGTCTTCGATTCCTGGATGCGCAGCGCGCCGGATAGGGGCAGGCCGAGGAAATCTTCGTAGAAGCGCCGGGTCTCTTCCGAGTTGCGGCAGCGATAGGCGCTGTGATGCAGGCCCTTGATCATCGCGATTGCCTCCTTCTTGCGTCCCGCCGGTGTCAGATGCGCTGGAACTGCTGGCCCTTCAGCGAGCCGGCGAAGCCGGTGAAGACTTCATAGGTCTTTGGATAGCCGGGCCGCTTTTTCATGTTGGCGAGCCAGCGGGCGATATTGGGATAGGCCTTGAAATCGCAGTCGATCAGCTCACCCGCGGTGGTCAATGCCACGGCGAAGTAATCGGCGATGGTCACCTGGTCGCCGCACAGATACTGCCGCTTGGGCCCGAGCCAGTGGTCGTTCAGCAGCTGCAGCCAGGCTTTCGACTTCTCCTTGCCCCAGTCGACGGTGGCGCTGTGCACCTTGTCGTCGCTGCGCTTCAGATGCGGAAAGATCTGCGGATAGATCAGCCCATAGCCCCAATCCCGGTAGAAATTCGAGTTGAACCAGTCCATCACCTCATTCACCCGGGCGCGCTGCTTCATATCCTTGGGATAAGCGGGCGAACCGGTCTTCTCCGCCAGATAGCGCAGGATGGCGGCACTCTCGGTCAGGCGGAAATCGGCATCTTCCAGCACCGGGATCATGTGGTTGGGATTAACCGTACTGTAGGCCTCGCCGTACTGCTCGCCCTTGAAGATATCGACCTGCTGTTCCTCGAGCGGGATCTTCTCGTCAGCCACGAACAGCATGACCGCGCGGCTGGTGGTGGATGCCGGATGCATATAGAGCTTCATGATGGCCTCCCGAATTTTCGGATGAATTGGCCGGTTAGGCGTCCGGCGGTTGCCCCGCAGTCTACGCCGGCAGGGTTACGGAGCAAGGACAGGCTTGCCGGGTAAGGGACCAAGCCGTTAACCACTCGCCAGCCGCTTGGGCCAGCGGATATGCTGGTCTTTGAACAAGCCAGGCCGAGGCAATCCCACATGCGCGAGAATCGTATCAAGACCCTGTGGAAAAAGGGCGAAGCTGTGCTCAACGGGTGGCTGGCCATCCCCAACATCTTCTCGGCCGAGACCATGGCCCATGCCGGCTGGGATTCCCTGACCGTCGACATGCAGCACGGTGTGGTGGATTACCAGGCGGCACTCGCCATGCTGACGGCGATCTCCTCGACCTCGACCATCCCCCTGGTGCGCGTGCCCTGGCTCGATCCCGGCATCATCATGAAATCCCTGGATGCCGGCGCCTATGGCGTGATCTGCCCGATGGTGAATACGCGCGAAGAAGCACAGAAGCTGGTCTCATCCATGCGTTATCCGCCCAAGGGGCTGCGCAGTTTCGGGCCGATCCGCGGCCTGCTCTATGGCGGGGCGGATTATGCCGAGCATGCCAATGACACGATGCTGGCCTTTGCCATGATCGAGACGCGCCAGGCGCTGGATAATCTCGATGCCATCATGTCGGTGGAGGGGCTGGATGCGATTTATATCGGGCCCAACGATCTGGCGCTGGCGCTGGATCGGAAGCCGAAACTGGACCACGACGATCCGATCGTGGTGACGGCGATCGACAACATCCTGGCTTGTGCGAAGAAACACGGCATTGCCGCCGGCATTCACAATCTGACGGCCGACTACGCCCTCAAAATGATCGCCAAGGGATTCAGTTTCGTGACCGTCGGTTCGGATTCGCGCCTGATGGCCGTCGGCGCCCAGCAGGTGGTGGCGACGATGAAGGCGAGGCCGGCGGTGAAGCCAGCCTCGACTTACTAGGCCATGAGCCGGCCGCGAAAAAAAGCCGAAGAGTTTCGTTCTCACCGCTGGTTCGGCGCGGAGGATCTGCGTGCCTTCGGCCATCGCTCGCGCATCAAGCAGATAGGCTATTCGCCGGCGGATTATGCCGGCAAGCCGGTGATCGCGATTATCAATACCTGGTCCGACATCCAGCCCTGTCATGCCCATTTCAAGGAGCGGGTGGAGGATGTGAAGCGCGGCGTCTTCCAGGCGGGCGGCTTTCCGTTGGAACTTCCCGCGCTCTCGCTCTCCGAGACTTACGTCAAGCCGACCACCATGCTCTATCGCAATTTCCTGGCGATGGAGGTGGAAGAGTTGCTGCGCAGTCACCCGGTGGATGCAGCCGTGCTGATGGGCGGCTGCGACAAGACCACGCCGGGGCTGCTGATGGGCGCCATTTCGATGAACCTGCCGGCAATCTTCATTCCAGCGGGTCCGATGCTGCGCGGATATTGGGGCAGCAAGACGCTGGGTTCGGGTTCGGACGTCTGGAAGTACTGGGCCGAGCTCAAGGCCGGGACCATCACCAAGCATGACTGGGAGGAGATGGAGAACGGGATTGCCCGCTCCTATGGCGTGTGCATGACCATGGGAACGGCGGCGACAATGACGGCGATCGCCGAAGCCCTGGGTTTTGCATTGCCCGGCGCCTCGTCGATTCCCGCGGCCGATTCCAACCATCCGCGCATGTGCGCGGCAGCGGGCCGGCGCATCGTGGAGATGGCCTGGGACGACCTGAAGCCCTCGGAGATCGTCAGCGCGGCCTCGGTGGATAATGCGATCCGCTGCCATCTCGCCATGGGCGGCTCGACCAATGCCATGGTCCATCTGGTCGCCATTGCGCGCCGCGGCGGCGTCGATCTTCAGCTGAAGCGCTTCGACGAACTGGCGCGCCAGATTCCAGTGCTGGCCAATGTGCGGCCGAGCGGCGCTTACCTGATGGAGGATTTTTTCTATGCCGGCGGCTTGCGCGCCTTGCTTGGCCAGCTCAAGAGCGAGCTCGATCTCGATTGCCTGACGGTGACCGGCGAATGCCTGGGCGCGAATATCGAGGGGGCGGCGATCCACAATCCCGACGTCATCCACGGCATGAACAATCCCGTGGCACGGGAAGCGACCGCGATCCTCTATGGCAATCTGGCGCCCAACGGTGCGGTGATCAAACCCTCGGCCGCCGATCCGCGCTTGCTGAAGCATCGCGGGCCGGCGCTGGCTTTCGAGGACTATAACCACATGGCCGAGATCATCGACCGCGACGATCTCGAAGTGACGCCTGACCATGTGCTGGTATTGAAGAATGCCGGGCCGGTCGCCTGCGGCATGCCGGAATGGGGCATGCTGCCCGTGCCGCGCAAGCTGCTGCGCCAGGGAGTGCGCGATATGCTGCGCCTTTCCGATGCGCGGATGAGCGGTACCTCTTATGGCGCCTGCGTGCTCCATATCTCGCCGGAGGCGGCGGTCGGCGGGCCGCTCGCTTTCGTCAAGACGGGCGACATGATCGAGGTGGACGTGGACCAGCGCCGGCTCGATCTGCTGGTTTCGACCGATGAACTGGCCCGGCGCAAATCAGGCTGGCAGCAAAAGCCGCTGCCGGCGAGGGGATATCAGCGTCTGGCGGCAAGTCATATCCAGCAGGCTCATGACGGCTGCGATTTCGATTTTCTCATCGGCACCGAGCGGTTGCCGGAGCCGGAGATACATTAGCGTGCCGAGCAACGGCGGGCTGCCTGGTTAATCCGCGCTATTTATGACCTTTCAGCCGGTCATTCATCGCCTGATGTCGCTTCCGGGGAACTGGAATGGCAGAGAAGCATTCCGGACAACCGCAACGTCGCTCAGTTTTGGGCAGCTCCGGGAGAGCGTTCTGCGAGGTTCGGCCTGGCTTGCCGGAAAATTCGCCATCGGCCCGGGCGACCGCATCGCCTTCTGCCTGCCGAAAAGCATCGAGGCAATCCAGGTCATGTTCGGCATATTGGCGGTGGGTGCTGCCTATGTGCCGCTGCCGATCCTCGGGCCTGTTCTCAGGCAGAAACAGATACTCGATTCGGTAAAGCCAAAGCTTCTGATCGCAGCACCGGAGTCGGCCGCCAGTCTTGAACGTGAATTTGGCGCGGCGAACCTGCCGCCCGTCTTCATCGTGCATAGTTTGGCGGATGGCGGCGGCCTCGACACGCATATCCGCGACTGGGCGCCCGCTTCCACTACCGCTGGTGCGGCGGCCGATGATCTTTGCGCCATCTACTACACCTCCGGTTCGACTGGTGAGCCCAAAGGCGTCATGTACGCGCATCGCGGGTTGACGGCGGCCGTCGAAGCGGTGGTGCGTCTATGCGGCATGCGGGAAGATGACCGGCTGATCAGTGTCAGCGGCCTTCACTACTCGTCGACGGCCGGCGTTCTCTACCCCCGCTGCAGGGCTGCAGCTGCTATCTGCTGGACGATCGCGAAATCATGTTCGCCGAGCGCATCGGTGCCGCCATGGAGCGCGACCGGACGACGATCTGGCTCGCCTCGGCGACGGTCTGGCGGTTGCTCGTTGAAGCTGGCCAACTGGAAAAACGCGATCTCAAATCCCTGCGCCTGGTGAAGCTTGTTGGCGAGCCTATCTCGATTCCGCTGCTGCGCCGTTCCATGGAAGCCCTGCCGGGGGTTCGCTTTTACAATCACTATGCGGCCTCCGAAGCCTTCTACATCGCCGAGTACGAGATTCCGCAATCCCTGGACACGGCGCTGAAGGCATTGGCGGTCGGCGGGCCCTCTAACATTTATGATCTCTCCCTTCGCGATGAAGCGGGTGTTCCGGTGGCGGTCGGCGAAGTTGGCGAGATCTGCGTTGTCGGGCCTTCCCTGCTCCAGGGCTACTGGAACGACACGGCGCTGACCGAAGCCAAGCGGCTGCCGGGCATTCCGGAATCATTTCGCACCGGCGATCTTGCAAGTTTCTCATCGGATGGGCTGCTGCGGTTGGCCGGCCGCAAGGATCATGTCGTCAAGCTGCGCGGCAATCGCTTCGATTTGGGGGAAATCGAGGCGGTGTTGCGATCGCACCCAGCCGTGCGGGATGCGGTCGCCTTTCTGAGCGCCGCGACGGATAGCGAGGACGTGGTTACCGCCGTCGTCCTGGCGGCGGAGAATTCGTCGCTGATACAGGAATTGCGCCAGCTTTGCCGCGACAGGCTTCCCGGGTTTGCGCGGCCGGCAGCCATTCGGCTTGCTTCGCAATTTCCTATGTCGGCGACGGGCAAGGTCGATCGGCGTGCGGTAAAGAGCGCCGCACTTGCAGGCCCGCGCCGCTAGGGTGATTCGTCAGTGCTGGTCGCTGCGCATTTGCGAGGATTGGAGCGGCAGATCGCGCAGGAAAGCACAAACCACGGCCGCAATGACGGTCAGTATGGCACAGGCAAGGAAGGCGCCGTGGAAGCCCTGGGTCAGTCCCGAGCGCGAGGCGGCCAGCATCGCCGGGTCCAGCTGCTGTAGTGCACCCGAGCCGCGCAGGGTGCCGAGATCGATGCGCTGCGAGATTCCCTGCTCGGTAAGGAAACCATTATAGATGCCGACCAGCAGGGTGCCCACGAGAGTACTCCCGAAGGCGCCGCCCATCGAGCGCAGGAACAGGAAAGCGCCGGTGACAACACCAACATCGCGCCGGTCGGCGGCGTTCTGGGCCATTACCATGGTGGCCGGCATCGTGCTGCCGACGAAGAAGCCGCAGATCCCGGCATAGACTGCCGATAGCAGGGAGCCTGTCTCTGCCGTCAATGTCGCGAGCAGCAGGAATCCTGCGGCTGATCCCGCGCAGCCCAGCACGACGATCATCTTGACGCGCCCCCAACGCCGCGCGAGCCGGCCCGAGAGGAACGCGCCGAAGGAATTGAGCGCCAGAAACGGAACCAGCAGGGTCCCGGCCGCGGCGGCCGTCGCGCCGCCGACGAGCTGATAGAACAACGGCAGCAGGAAGGTGCCGCCCAGCATCGCGGCGGTGGCCAGTGCTGCCGCCAGGATGCCGAAGGCAGTTTCTGCTTTGGTAAAAATGCGCGGCGGCAGGATCGGATCGGGCGCCAGACGCTCGCGGATATAGAGGAGCACCAGCAAGAGTGCGGCCAGGCCGGCGATGCCGAGGATCGGCAGCGACGTCCAGGCATATTGGGCGCCGCCCCAGCTCAGGACCAGAAGACAGGCGGTAATAAAGGCCGTCAGCAGGGCAGCGCCGGCGTAATCGATACGCGGTTTGCCATGCTGGGGTTTCAGCAGCTTGAGCGGGCGGTTGCACAGGAACAATGCTGCGATCCCGAGCGGCGCGTTGATCCAGAAGATCCAGTGCCAGGAGAAAGAATCGGTGATCCAGCCGCCCAGGATGGGTCCGAAGATGCTGGCCGCACCCCAGCTTCCCGCCATATAGCCCTGATAGCGGCCGCGCTCACGCGGCGCCACGATATCGGCAACGACGGTTTGCGACACGGCGACCAGGCCGCCGCCGCCGATCCCCTGGATTGCGCGGCAGGCGATCAGCTGCACCAGCGATTGCGACAGTGCGCATAAGATGGAGGTAACGACGAACAGCACGATGGCGATCATCAGCAGCCGCCGGCGGCCATAGATATCGGAGAGCTTGGCGTAGATCGGCATCGCCGCGGTCGAGGTGATCAGATAGGCCGAGACGATCCAGGAAAGATGGCCGAAGCCGTGGAGATCCGCCGCGATCGCCGGGACGGCGGGAACCACCACGGTGATGTCGACGGCGGACAGCACGATGCACAGCATGATGCCGACGAGAACGCTGACGATCTGCTGATGGGTAAAATTCGGCAGGCCGTCATCGGCGGGATGATCGAGGGTGAGCGAGGAGGGACTCATGCTTGTTCGGTACGTCTGATGGCTATTCTTGGGGCGGGGCTCGCGCTTCAGCCGCCCGGCGCTTCGGCAGATGCAGGCGCTGGGCCTGGCGCCAGCACGACGACGGCAAGGCCCGCCATGACGATCGCCCCGCCAAAAAGCTCGGGAATTGTCAGCTGTTCGCCCAGCATCACGATGCCGGAGATCACGCCCACCACCGGCATCAGCAGCGAGATGGGAGTCACCTGGTCGACGCGGTAGCGGCTGAGCAGGCTGTACCAGATCGTATAGGCCAGCACGAAACCACACAGCGCGAAGACGGCAAAGCGGGCCCAGTCCATGGCGGAGGCGGTCGTCACGGCGTTCCACTGGCCGCTTTCCAGCACGGCGGAGGCGATGATCATCTGCGGCAGGGCATAGAGGGAAATCGCGGCGGTCAGGGTGGTGCCGTCATCACGGCTGAGACGCTTGGCGCCGGCCTGGCCCAGCGCCCAGACCGCGGCACCCGCCAGCATCAGCAGCGCCGGCAACCATGACGATGCCTCCTCTGGCGCGCCGACGATAACGATGATTCCGGCAAAGGAGATCGCCATGCCGATAAGCCGGGCGAGCGTGGGCTTTTCTCCCGCGAGCGGCCAGGCGAACAGCACCGAGAAGGGCACGCTCGACTGCAGCAGCAGCACGGCGGTGGAGGCGGGCAGGCCTTTCAGGCCATAGAAAATCAGCCCGGACTGCAAGGTGGCGATGAAAAGGGCCAGCAGGGTCATCGTCAGGAACGGCGTCTTGATCCAGGGGATACGCCGGCAGAGGCAAAACGCTGTCAGGCCATAGGTCATCGCCATCAGCATCAGCGGCGGAAAATGCTCGATGGTCGGCTTGGCGATGGTGAAGCCGAATCCCCACAGCACGGGAACGATGAGGGCGAGAACGATGTCGAGGGGCTTCATGGCCATGGCGGAAGCGGGAGATTATCCGCGCGGCGCAGATCGGCCAACCGCCAGCACTGCATGGCTGGGTGGCAAATCAGCCCGTATGGCGGGGGTGCTTGAATTTCCCTCTCCGCACGAAGCGGGGAGGGTGAGGTGCGCTGCTATTGCGCCCTTATCAGGCACCCACCTCACCCGCTCGCGTCGCTCGCCACCCTCTCCCCCTGAAGGGCGGAGAGAGTTCAGGAACCGCTGGTTGGGATTATCTCGGCTTCCCCGATGATTTTGCCGGCCTGAGACATCGGCATCTCGCCCGCTAACTCTTCTTATCCTTCTCGCGGTGATAGTCGAAGGTTTCGTTGATCCGGTCGAGCAGGTACTGCCCGCCGGTGGTCGGCGGGTATTTCGCCGGCCGGTCCGGACCGGTGCAGGTGGAGAGCACCGTCAGATCGGCATCGAAGACCGGATCGAAGAAGAAGGGCAGCGAATAGCGATCCTTGCCTGAGGTGTTGATGACGCGATGGAGGGTCGAACTGAACACACCGTTGGTCCAGCGCTCCATCATGTCGCCGATATTGAGAATGAAACTCTCGGGCAGATAGGGTGCGTCGATCCACTGTCCGGCGCTGTTGCGCACCTGCAAGCCCCCGATGGAATCCTGTGCCAGCATGGTGAGGCAGCCGAAATCCGTATGGGCGCCGGCGCCGATCCGTGCGGCGGTGATCTGGCCCTTCTGCGGCGGGTAATGCA
>DASXQK010000255.1:0-6688 GCA_036493015.1 Dongiaceae bacterium
TGCGCGCCCGCGTGCAATACGACCTCGCCTATATCGACAACTGGTCGCTGCTGTTCGACCTGCGCATCCTGTTCCTGACGCTGTTCGTGGGATTCGTGAACCGCAAGGCGTACTAGCGGTTCTCGATCTCGGCGAGCGTGCGGGCGAGGGCCTCGCGAACCGGCGGCAGATGGCCCGCAAAGGCGACCGCAAGGTTGCGCAGGCCCTTGGCCGCCGGCGATTTCAGCTTGGCAATACGGGTCATCCGGTTGGTCAGGCTGACGACCTCGCTGGCGATCCGGTGGCGCGCGGCAGCCCATTCGTCGAGCATGATGTCATTGGCGCCATGGATTACCGCGGCAAGGACGGGGGCAAGCGACAAGCTGTCCTGGATGCCGGTATTCATGCCCTGGCCACCGGCCGGGCTATGGACGTGGGCTGCATCGCCACAGAGCAGGATCCGCCGATGGCGCGGCTTTTCCACGACCCGATGATGAATGCGAAAGCGCGAGCTCCAGGCAACCTCGCGGACATGGCCGGCGTCCTGGCGTGGTCCGCGCCGGTCGAGCAGCGATTGCAGCAGGTCGAGCGAGGGATGTTCCGGCGCCTCGTCCACCATGGCGACGATGCGGAAATGCTCGTCCGGCAATGGCGCCACGACCATGAATCCGTCGGGCGAGTAGAACAGGGTGACCTCGCTGCGCTCCAGCGGCCAATCCATGCGCACATCGCCGAGGATGAAATCCTCCTCGTAACCCCCGCCCCGGAAATCGATGCCGGCTTCTTCGCGCACCGCGCTATGCATGCCATCGCAACCCACCAGCCAGCGGGCCTTGATCGTGGCGGTCCCGTCGGCCATGCGGATATCGGCATCGACATGGGAATCGAGGTTCGAAAGGTGGGTGAATTCGCAAGGGCGTTCCACCCGGCCGCCATGCATCAGCAAGGCTTCGAGCAGGCAGCGTTCGACCCGGTCCTGCGGGCACATCAGCGTAAAGGGAAAATCGCTGTCGATGCTGGCGAAGTCGATGGTGAGCAAAGCGCGGTCGCGCTCGCGGATGCGGAAGATCGGGACCGTGATGCCCTGCTCGAGCAGTCTTGCGCTGATCGACAGCGGCTGAAGGACTTCGAGGGTGCGGGCGTGAACCACGCAGGCGCGCGAGGTGTTGGCGCCCGCCGGCTGGCGGTCGATGATCAGGCAATCGACCCCCTCACGCTTCAGTTCCGCGGCAAGCGCTAAGCCGCTGGGCCCGGCACCCACGATCAGCACGTCCGTGTTCGTTTTCGGCAGGCTCATCGCTTGCCTCCCTTCGCAGGAAGAAGTGGCGACGAAACAAAAGTGGTCACGGAGATCGTGATCCGCTGCAGCCGGAAGCAATTGCCACAGAAATACCCGGACGGCTGCCGTCGGTTTGGGGACACGCATTGGCTGGCGTCGGGCGTCTTCTATCCTTTGGCGCCGCCCGCGCGCAGGCGCTGGGCATAGACATTGATGACGAGGGCGGCCAGCAGGATCACGCCGCGGATCAGGATTTTCAAGAAGCTGTCGATATCGACATGGTCGAGGCCATTGTTGAGTACGCCCAGCACGAACAGACCGACGATCGTATTGGGGATGCCGCCCTGGCCGCCGAAGAGGCTGGTTCCGCCCACCACTACGGCGGAGATCGAATCGAGCAGGTAGCTATCGAACTCCTCCTGCTGAGCACTGCCGAAATGGGCGACGCCCAGCATGCCGGCGAACCCCGCGCAGACGGCCGAGATCACCATGACCGACGCCACGATCAGCCGGACATTGACGCCGGAAAATTCCGCCGCCTCGCGGTTTCCCCCGGTCATGTAAATGTAGCGGCCGAAGCGGGTATAGGTCAGCACCACATGGCCGAGGCCCAGCACGAGTGCGGCCACGATGACCAGCCAGGGCACCGGCCCCAGCGACTTGCTGCCGAGTGTCGCGATGATCGGCGGCACGGCGTAGGCGATCTGGCCGCGCACCAGCATGGCGCAGATGCCGGCCCCGATCTGGAGCATGGCGAGCGTCATGATGAACGAGGGGATGCCAATGCGGGTGACGCCGAAGGCGGTGATCACGCCCAGCATCAGGCAGCTCACCAGCGCCAGCAGAATTGCGAGAAATCCCGGCAGCGGGACATTGGCGATGGCGACACTGGCATCCTGTAGGGTGAAGAAGGCGACGATGATGCCGGTGGCGTTGGCGACGCTGGCGACGCTGAGATCGATCTCGGCGCAGAGGATGACGAACGTCAAACCGGTCGCCATGATCCCGGTGATGGAGATCTGGGTCAGGATGTTGTTGAGATTGCCCAGCGTGGCGAAAGAGGGCGTGGCCAGGCTGAAGAAGGCGACCAGCACCAGCAGCGTGATGAAGGGCGCGATATTGCGCAATTGGCCGCGAAACCAGCGGCGCGTCCGCTGGCCCTTGTCCGCTCCTGATCCCTCGACAGCCTCGGTGTTCACGTCAATCGCACTCCTCAGGCTGCCGCCAGCAGGCGGTCCTTGCTGACCGCTTCGCCGGAGAATTCACGCACGATCTCGCCTTTCTTCATCACCAGGATTCGGTCGGCCAGCGCCAGGACCGTCTCCGGCTCCGTCGAGAGCACCAGGATCGCCATGCCCTGCTCACGCAGGCCGCGCACGATCTTCACGACATCGTCCTTGGCGCCCACATCCATGCCGCGGGTGGGCTCGCTCAGCACCAGTACCTTCGGGGGATAGGTCAGCCATTTTGCAAGGCCCACTTTCTGCTGATTGCCGCCGGAGAGCGTGCCCAGCAGACGCTCGGCCGAAGGCGGGCGAATGCGCAGGCGCTCGATATGGCCACGGGCGATCTGGCGCTCGCGGGCCGGCTTCAGCAGCAGCCGCGAGAGGCGCTCGAGCATGCTGATGGAGACGTTCTTGTAGA
This sequence comes from Dongiaceae bacterium, assembly GCA_036493015.1. Classification (GTDB taxonomy): domain Bacteria; phylum Pseudomonadota; class Alphaproteobacteria; order Dongiales; family Dongiaceae; genus DASXQK01. The sequence continues at coordinate 2,903 of DASXQK010000255.1, forward strand.
TCGGCTCGAGGGCAAACAGCATGCTGCGCCGGCTTTCCGGCACGAAGGCAACGCCGGCACGCCGCGCATCCGCCGTATTGCGCAGGCGCAAGCGCCGTCCCTCGACGGCGAGCGCGCCACTCTCGGGCCTGATCTTGCCGAACAAGGTGCGGGCAAGCTCGATCTGGCCGCAGCCCATGAAGCCATAGATGCCCACGACCTCACCCGCGCGCAGCTGCAAGTCGATGCCGCGAAAGGCGCGGCCATAGGCGAGCCCCTCGGCCGAGAGGCTGATGGGACCTTGGGAAGGCGAAGCCAGCTGGATGTCGGCGGTATAGCTCTCCTCGAGCTGGCGATGACCGGCGCCGATCATGCGCTCGATGATCCAGCGCTTGTCGACGTCGGCCGCCGGTGCGCTCGCGATCTTTTCGCCGTTGCGCAAGACCGTGACGGTGTCGGCGATCTTCAGGACATCGTCGAGGAAATGGGAAATGAAAACGATGCTCCGGCGGCTTTCGCGCAAACGCCGCAGCACGGCGAACAGGCGCTCGACCTCGGGCGCCGACAGCGCTGAGGTCGGTTCGTCCAGGATGATGATGCGTGCGCCCGAAAACAGCACGCGGCTCAATTCGACCAGCTGCTGCATGCCGATGGGAAGCGACCCCATCAGGGCATGCGGGTCGACGGCGATGCCCAACCCTCGCAAATGCTCATCCGCCTCGCGCGCCATGCGCCGCCAATCCACAAGGCCGAAAGGCCCCGTGGGCTGGCGGCCCAGGAAGACGTTCTCGGCGACGCTAAGATCGCGCAGGATGCTCAATTCCTGATGCACCATGCCGATACCGGCATCGCGCGCATCGCGGGCCGAACGGAAATGCACCTCCGACCCATCGATGCGCATGTTGCCGTCATATCCGGCATGCACGCCCGCGATGATCTTCATCAGCGTGCTCTTGCCGGCGCCATTTTCGCCGATCAGGCCGTGGATCTCGCCGCGGCTGAGCGCGAAGTCTACCTTGCGCAGCGCCTCGACCCCGCCGAACGTCTTGGAGACGCCGGCGAGTTCGAGGACGATCGGCGAAGCTTGCGGGGTGGGCATCCTCAGATGAGGTAGTGCCCCTCCATCCACGACATGCCCGGGGCGTTGTCCTTGGTGACGACGGGCCCGTCGGTAATGACATGCTTGGGAATGCCGCCGGCACCCGTCTTCTCTCCGTTCACCACGGCGGCGACACCGCCCAGAATGGCGCCGCCATGGATGCGGCAGGAGGGGTTTCTGACGGTGGCATGCATCCGGCCGTCGAGCACCGCATCCAGTGCCGGGGGCATCGCGTCGACGCCGCCGATCAGGATCTTGGTGCGGTTGGCCTGTTTCATCACGTTATAGGCGGCCAGGGCCATATCGTCGTTATGGAAAAAGGCGGCGTCGATCTGGGGATACTTGGTCAGCAGCGTTTCCCAGATGCGGGCAACCTTGGTCACGTCCCAATCTGCCGGGGTGGTGTCGAGAACGGTGACATTGGGGAAGTTCTTCACGACCGAGGTGAAGCCCCGCGCGCGGCCCTGCGCGCCGGTATGGCCCAAGGCGCCCTGGGTCATGACGATGTTGCCCTTGCCACCCATGGCAGTCACCAGCGCCTGGGTTACCGAAGCGCCCATGAACTCGTTATCCGGGGCCAGGAAACTCTGAACATTTATGGTGTCGAGCGGTGCGATCAGGGTATCGAGATCGAAAACGGGGATGCCGGCATCGATCATCTTGTTCACCGGATCGGTGAGCGTGCCGATGCCGAAGGCCTGGATCGCCACAAAATCCCATTTCTGGGAAGCCATGTTGTCGATCGCGGCGCGTTGCTTGGGGGCGGCGAGTTCGCCATCGAACCAGGTGACTTCGACATTGAACAGGCTGCCCCAATATTCAGCCGCACGCTTGCCCTGGGCGCACCATGTGGCCTGGAGGCCTGCATTGGAGAAGGCGGCCTTCAGCGGCTTGGGCGAGCGCGTCGTCTCCTTGGCCATGTCGGCGGCCAGCGCAGGGCTGATCCCGAACCCACCCAGCAGTGCGGCAGCGCCGGCCGTGGCCGCGGCCGTCTTGAAGAAGTCGCGCCGGCTGGCGCCCGAGGCATCGAATTCGTCGTTCATGATCGCTTCCTCCCAAATGATGATTGACGGTTGGACATCGACCCTAGCGCAGGATTCTTTATGGCTTCCTACTGCGGGATCGCTTGGTTGCGTGACGAAGATCAGAGCCGCCGTTTCGCCCCCTCCCAGGCGCTTTCAACCGGCCCGCGATTGGGCCAATTGCCCCCCAATCGGACATCGAGGGCTAAAAAGGTAACACCCGATCACGGCGGCCGGAAAGTCGAAAGGCGGGCGATGCCAAAACGATCCGCGGCATACCCTGAAGGGTGAGGTGACTTGCAGAGGTTGGCCTAAACAGGGAAGCTTCGGCCCATTCGGATTGTGGGCGGCCCGACGACGGCGATGGGATGAAGCGCGACGCAATGGCAAAAACGGGCGATCTCTCGATCGCGGAAAGCATCCGCCAGGGTCTGAGCCGGCTGACGCCGACGGAGCGCAAGCCCGCCATGGCGCTGCTCGCCAATTATCCCGTGCCGGGATTGGAGACCGTGGCCCAATTCGCCAAGCGCGCCGGCGTCAGCGGGCCGACGATCCTGCGCCTGGTGGCCAAGCTCGGCTTTGCCAGCTATCCCCGCTTCCAGCAGGCGCTGCGCGACGAGCTGGAACTGCGCCTGCAGCCGCCGCTGGCCAAAGTGCCCCCACGGCGCAAGGGCCGCCGGCCTGCGCCTGATTTCCTGAACCAGTACAGCCGCGCCATCATCGCCAATATCGAACGCTCGCTGAGCGAGGTGCCGCGCGGCGAGTTCAAGGGCGCCCTGGACCTGCTGGGCGATCGGCGCCGGCGCATCTTTCTCGTGGGCGGGCGCTTCACCGCGAGCCTCGCCTTGCAGTTCTACCTGCATCTGCGCGAGCTTCGGCCCCAGGTCCACCTCGTCAGCGGGCAAACGGCAACCTGGGTCGAGCATCTGCTGGATTTCGGCCGCAAGGATGTGCTGATCGCCTTCGATATCCGCCGCTACCAGGACGACGTGGTGCGCTTCAGCCAGGAGGCCGCAGCACTGGGTGCGGAGATCGTGCTGTTCACCGATCACTGGCTCTCGCCCATCGCGGCGGTGGCGCGCCATGTGTTCGCGCTGCGCACCAGCCTGCCCTCCAGTTGGGAATCCTTCGCCGCGCTGTCGGCTCTGACCGAAGTCATGGTCGCTCGTTTGCAGGAACAGAGCCGGGGCGAAGCGGAGCGGCGCATGGACAGGCTGGAAAGAATTCGCAATCGCCTGAAACCGGAACGCGGGGCCGAGACGAGGAAACCATGAAGCGCGAACCCATCCTCATGGTCTGCACCTGCGAGATCGCTGGCCGGGTCCGCGGCAAGGGCTTTGCCGCCACCAGCCGCGCCCAGCGCCTGAAGACCGGCGTGGGGTGGGTTCCCACCAACACCATGATCTCCTGCTTCGGGCCGATCGGCGATACGCCCTTTGGAGCAACGGGTGATCTGATCCTGGTGCCCGACGAGGCGACCGAGGTGCATGTCGAGTTCGGTCCTGACCATGCGCCCGAGCATTTCTTCCTGGGCGACATACGCGAGACGGATGGGCGGCCCTGGTCCTGCTGCCCGCGCGATTTCCTGCGCCGGGCGCTGGCGGCGCTAAAGGAGGTTGCCGGCCTGCAGCTCTATTCCGCCTTCGAGCAGGAGTTCATGTATAGCGGCATCGAGGAAGTGCCGAC
>DASXQK010000256.1:0-4893 GCA_036493015.1 Dongiaceae bacterium
GAGCCCCTGGACAGCCGGCTGGAGATCGTCGGCGCGCCGATCGTCTCCCTCGAGCTTGCCGTCGACCGGCCGCTTGCCTTCGTCGCCGTGCGGCTGAACGAGGTGACGCCCGACGGAACCTCGGCGCGAGTGTCCTATGGGTTGATAAACCTCACCCATCGCCACAGCCATGAGCATCCCAAGCCTGTCGTGCCGGGCGCGCGGATCCGCGTCTCAGTGCAGCTGAACGATGTCGCCCATGCTTTCGCCGCGGGGAATCGTCTTCGCGTGGCACTTTCGACCAGTTACTGGCCGCTTGTATGGCCATCACCCGAGCCGGTGACCCTGAGTATCTTCAGCGGCAAGAGCACGCTGATATTGCCCAGCCGCAAGCCGCGTGCAGAGGATGCAAAGCTGCGGCCGTTTGGCGATCCGGAAAGCGCCGAGCCCCTGGCCAAGACATATCACCGCCCGGCGGTCGGGCGGCGTTGGGTCGAGCGCGATATCGGCGCCGGCACCACCACCTATCGCATCGAAGAAGACATGGGCAATTTCACCATCGAGCATCTGGGTCTGGAGACCGACTTCGTCCAGAGCGAGGCCTATCGCATCAAGGACGATGATCCGCTCTCGGCCGAGATCGATATCCGCTACACGATCTCGATCGGCCGCGGCGATTGGCGCACCCGCAGCGAGACGCGCACCGTGATGCGCGCCGACAAGACCCATTTCATGGTGGAAGGATTCCTCGATGCGTTCGAAGGCGACAAAAAGCTGGTGTCGCGCCGCTGGAACGAACACATTCCCCGCGATCTGGTCTAGCTGAGGCGCGGGTAACCCAGGCGTTCTGCATCCCGCTCCATATCGAGGAGCGGCTGATAAGCAGACTCCGGCAGCAGCATGATGTCGCTGAGCAGCAAGGCTTGACGGGCCCCGGCCAGCGCGGGATCGGCCATAGCCGCGCGCAGGCCGTCGCGCAGGCGCTGCACACGTTCAGGCGGGGTGGAACGGGCCGTGATGAAGGGTAGATTCGGCGCGCTCGCGGTGCGGCAGAGGACACGTACGCGCCGGATATCGGCGCGGCCATGGCGGCTGAACAGGGCAAACGAAACGCAATCGATCGCCGCCACATCGGCTTTGCCGGATGCCACATGCGCCAGGCTGGCAGAGTGGCTGCCGGTTTCGATGACGTCGCCAAAGAATTTTTTTCGCTCCGCAATGGGCGCAACAAGGCCGCGCAGCGCATTCATGCCCGATTGGGAATCCGGTGTGTTGAAGGCCAGGCGCTTGCCGCGCAGATCGGCGAGCGTGGCCGCCGATGACTCCGCCCCGACAATGACGAAACTGCAATAACCGGAACCTTCGCAGCCCTCTGCCGCATAGCAGGGTGTGGCCAGAAGCTGCACCCTGTCTTTCAAGGCATGGGTCAGCGGATAGCCGCAGGTCTGGCTGAACAGCAGATCGCCCGACAGCCAATGATCGGGAATAGGCGGCCGATCGAGCAGCCGCTCGGGAACATCAGGTATACCGGCACGGATAAGGTGATGGGCGATCCCGCGCCAGAGCGCAGCACTGGCGCCCGGATCCTCCGCCGGGTTGTACATCGGCAGACTGGCGGAATTCATCGGCTGGGCGGATCGTAGTAATCGCCGGCATCGGCGAGATAGATGTGCTTTTCGATCTTCAGTCCGGTCGGCTCGTCCATGCTGCCCAGCGTGACATCAAGCTGGTCGCTGCCGCTGCGCTGCCAGAACAGCTTGGAGCCGCAATTGCGGCAGAAGCCACGCCGGATACCGTGTGAGGATTCATACCAGGCGAGATTGCGCTTACCCTTAATGGTGTAGCGCTCTTCCGGGGCCAGGGTATAGATGCCCAGCGCGCCCTGATGGCGCCGGCATTGTACGCAGTGGCAGGCCGAGGGCGGCGCCAGCGGACCGGCGATCTCGTAACGCACCGCCCCGCAAAGGCAGCCGCCGCCGGCCTTTGCGCCCTCAACCTTGCCGCGGCTCATCGCGCGACCGCCTGCATGGAATGGGGTAATTGTTCCAGCCCATCCTTGATCTCGTAGAAATCGCCCTTATCGGCGACATAGATATGGCGCACCGTACGCAGGTCGGTGGGATTGTCCAGGCAGCCGGCGGCAATCGAAACGCGACCCGAGCCCATCGGCTCCCAGAACAGGCTGCTGCCGCAATTGCCGCAGAATCCGCGCCGGGCTTCGGGCGAAGACTGGAACCATTTGAGGCTCTTCTCGCCGCTCAGTTTCACATCGTGCCATGCGGCGGCGGTATAGGACGGCGGTGCGCCATGCTGGCGGCGGCACTGGGCGCAATGACAGACGACGACATCGCGCAGGGGCCCCCGAATCTCCAGCGTGATCGCACCGCACAGGCAGCGCCCGGTTGCCCGCAACGGCTTTGCTCCCTCATCGACCATGACGCAACTCCATCGCTTTCGTGGCCCGGCTGCGGCGGGGAGCGAGCTCCGCCGACAAGCGCTTGAGCCATATAACCACATCGGATGGCTGCACCACAGCCGAGCGGATCAGATCGTCGAAATGCCCGGCCAAGGCGCGGACATGCTCGGTTCCGTTCAGCACGAGATACATGTTGCCGATGTAAAGCGCGGCGCGCTTCGGCCCGAAGATGGTCATTGGCGCGGCATAGCGCAACAGCCCGTCATACAAAAACCAGCGGAAGGTGGGATAGAGCTCGCCCACCAGATCGACCATGTGGAGCAACTGCTGGCGCCGGATCGTCGCGTCCAGGCCGCGCCAGATCCCCTCGCCCCGGGCAAAGCTTTCCACGCTCTGGCGCGGGCTGCAGACTTCGAGATCGCTTTCCGGCAGGCGCTGGGTCTGCAGGATCTCGCTGGCGGCGGCGATCTGTGAGCGCGGTACCGCCGGTTGCTGGTCGCGGTATTCGTAACGGATCACTTCACCGGTCTTGAGCAAGTCCGGCAGGGCGGTCGGCACATAACGCACCTTGTAGCCGACGGCTTCTGCGAACCATGCCCCCAGCCTGGCGTCGGCATGGGAGTTCCCGCCCGCTTCGAACTCCACCGGCCGGGGCAGCAGATCGGCACTCAACTGCCCTTCCTCGGTCAGGCCGAGCAGCCAGTCGACGCTGACCTGCTGGCTGGCCGCCAGCGCGCTCAACGTATCGGCCCGAGGCAGCCGCTTGTTGGTGCCCGAAAGGAACTGGGCCAGCGTCGACCGGTCGATCCCCACCCGGCGGGCCATGGCCGACTGCGTCAGTCCGCCCCGGGTCATGGAATCGCCCAGCCTTTCGCGGAAGACTCGCAGCAGTTCGCGCCGTTCCAAAGCATCCTCCTATCGCTCTTCGCCCCCATATGTAGCACAACGTCACAGACTGAGGCAATTTGTCGCCGTTATGCCGCTTGTCTCGATTTTGTTGCACTCGATACTGAAGGCGCCATGTCGATCGACTCAGCTGACGTCGTTGCCCCTGCGGACCCTGTTGCCGCAGCCGCTTTCGTCAGCACGGATACCGTCGATTACCCGACCGTCGCCGTGGCCATCCTCACCTATGCCGCTTTCGGCCTGCTGACCTGGTTTCACCACGACCTGCCGTGGTGGGCGGTGGCACCTCTCGGCGGCTATATCGTGGCCTTACACGGATCGCTGCAGCATGAGGCGGTCCACGGCTTTCCTTTCGGCCGGCGCTGGCTGACCACCGCGACGATCTATCCCTCGCTCTGGCTCTGGCTGCCCTTCGCGGTATATCGCGACAGCCACCTGACCCACCATTGGGACGACCAGCTCACCTGCCCTGTCGCCGACCCGGAATCGAATTACGTGACGCCCTCGATGTGGGCCGCCATGGGCCCCGTCCATCGCCGCATCCGCCTGATGATGACGACGCTCGCGGGCCGGCTGATCCTGGGTCCGCCCTATGTCATGTGGCGCGCCGTCGTGCGCTTCCTGGCGGCGCTGCGCGATGGCAATACCATCCAGCTGCAGCGCTGGCTGGGCCACCTGCCCTGCATCGCCATCGTGCTCGTCTGGGTCATGGCCATCTGCCATATCCCGCTCTGGCAGTATCTTCTGTTATACGTCTATCCCGGCATTTCGCTGACGCTGCTGCGCTCCTATGCCGAACACCGCGCCGCCAGTTCCGTGCGCGAGCGGATCGTCACCATGGAAACGAATCCGGTCCTGGCGCTGATGTTCCTGAACAATCACCTGCATGCGCTGCATCATGCCGAGCCGGCAACGGCTTGGCATCGCCGTCCGCAACGCTATCGCACGCGCAAGGCGGAACTCGATGCCGGCAATGGCGGCTATGTCGTGAAAGGCTATCGCCAGTTCTTCCGCCGATATTTGTTCACGCCAAAGGAGCCGCCCGTGCATCCGCTCGCCGGCCAGGGATTCCCCACCTAGTCAAGCTCGCGGCAACCCTAGGCGCTGACGCCGCCTTCGCGCTTGCGCCGCTCGACGAAGGCCTTCAGCGCCTCGTCGATGGCCGGATCCAGCGGCGGTTGCTGGTAATCGGCCAGAAGCTGCTTCCAGATCGCATTCGCCCGCTGCTCTGCTGTCAGGCTTCCGGCCTCGCGCCAGCTTTCGAAATTGCGCCAGTCGGACAGGATCGGTGCGTAAAAGGCGGTCTCGTAGCGCTCCAGCGTATGGCCGACGCCGAAGAAATGCCCGCCAGGGCCGACTTCCTTGATGGCATCGAAGGCCAGCGTGTCGTCATTGACGATCAGCGGCTGCATGAACTCGCCCATGCCCTGGAGGATCTCGGCGTCGAGGACCAGCTTCTCGAAGGAGGCGACGAGGCCGCCTTCCATCCAGCCCGCGCCATGCATGACCATATTGGCGTGGCCCATCACCGCGCCCCAGGTCGACATCTCCGATTCATAGGCGGCCTGGGCATCGACCGTGTTGGCGGCACA
>DASXQK010000257.1:0-2821 GCA_036493015.1 Dongiaceae bacterium
ACGCCATCGGGCGAACAGCTGCCCCAGCGGCTGCGCGGATCGCGGATGCTGATGCGTTTGTAGTTCTTGCCGAGTTCGGTTGCCTTGACCATGGCGCGGCGCTCGATTTCGCGCCTTGCCTCCTGCTTCAGCCAATCCTCAACCCGGCGGGGCAGATGCTCCGGCCGGCCGGCGACATGGATATCGCCGGCCTCGCGCCAGACCGCGCCGCGCTTGCCCACCCGGTGGCGGATGCGGTGTTCCACGCCGAGATAGGGAATGCTGACCCCATGCAGGAAAGGCAGCGGCTGCGGCATATGGGCCAGCCGCTCCTGGATCCAGCCCTTGTTGGAAAGGGCGAAGCGGCGGCCGTCTTCCTTCGTGGCCCGTACCGGCAAAACCACCACGATGCCGCCGCCATGATCCAGGCGGATGATGATGCGCCGGGCCCGGCCGTTCTTCTCGAACAGCAGTGGAACGATGCGGTCGCCCACGGCCAGCACGTTGCTGCCGATGATGGCGCGCTGATAGTTCCGCTTTTTGGGTTTGCCAGCCATACCCGGCGAGTCTTACGGACGACCCGCCGGGCAGGCAAGCGGCACTTCAAGCTATAGGACTTTTTTCCTCGACCGCACTTCCGCTTCACGTTCCAGAAGGGCGGCTTTGCGCTTGATTCCCCAGCGATATCCGGTCAAAGAGCCATTTGTCCCGCGGGCCCGGTGGCAGGGCACGATCAGGGAAACCGGATTGGTCGCGCAGGCCCGTCCCACGGCCCGCGAGGCGCTCTCATTACCCAAGGCACGGGCAATATCGCCATAGCTTCTTGTTTCGCCGAGGGGAATCCGCTTCAGCTCTTGCCAGACCCGGCGCTGGAAAGCCGTGGCGCGGATATCCAATGGCAGGTCGGCGTGGGGTTCTTTTCCTGTCAGCAGATTCAGCAGCTGCCCCAGGGCCTGGCCCAGCTGGCGATCGTCCCGGCGGATGCTGTCGGCCGCCCAGAAGTCCTGGCGAAGCTCGGCCTCCAGCTTGGAATCGCTGTCGCCGAGGCCCACAAAACAGATGCCCCGATGGGTGGCTGCCGCCAGCAGCCGGCCGAGCGGCGAAGACGCCGTGCCATAGGCGATATCGGCGCCCTTGCCGCCCTTGGCATAGGTTGCAGGCGTCATGCCGATCAGATCGTCGGCCCGTTCATAGACCCGGCTGGAGGAGCCATAGCCGGCGCCATATGTGGCGGCGGCGACGCCCTCGCCCTGCTGCAGCTCGTTGCGGAAGCGGCCGAGGCGGCGCTGATCGCCATAGGCCCGCGGGGTCACCCCCATCGCCTGGCGGAACTGGCGTTGCAGATGCCAGGGGCTCATCTCGCAATGGGCGCCCAGCTCGGCCAGGGTGAACTGTTCGCCCTCATCGACCTTTGCCTCGATGAAGCGGCAGGCCCGTTCGACGACGCCAAGCGGGGTCCCGCCGGTGGTCTTGCTCTTGACCGCCGTAGCGGCGGCTCCAGAGGTTCTTGCGGTTGCCATATCCATTGTCTCGATTCCCTTCGAGTTTAGCTCGTGAGAGCTAGATAAGGACAATGGCAATAAGCCTCTATCCGATTGTTGCGGCCGATTATTAGAGCCTAGGAATTGAGCGCCCGGCCCACCAGCCAGTTCATCGTGCAGGGCCGGTTCTCGCAGACCATGATCCAGCGATCGAGGCTCTGCATCCCGCTCAGCAGACCATAGATATTCGCATCGCGCGGCCCCTCAAACACATCGGTCAGCCGGTGGGTGGCGGCCATGCGCTGGCGCAATTCCGCGGTGATGCCGGCCTTGGCGAAATCATGGCATTCGACGATGAAATCGGTCGCGCCAAGCTGCGGCACCTGCACGGGATCGAGCAGCGTCTGCTCCGCCCCTTCGCAATCCATCAGCAGCAGCGTCGGTCCCGGGCCTGAGAGCAGATTGACCAGCACCTCTGGCGTGGCCGCCCCATATATCGTCACCCGCTCGGCGACACCATTCAGCGTCGCGGCGGCTCGGCAGATGTCCTGGGCGAGCTGCGAAACGTCAAGGGCATGGATATGTGCCTGCGGCATCGCACGGGCGGCACCGACGGCATAGTAGCCCTCGGCACAACCGACATTGACGACGGTACGATAAGGCTTGGCGAAGGCGGCCCTGAAATGGGGCCACAGCTCCTGCTCATAACAGCCCAGGATCCTGACGCCGATATCGCCATCGCCCCAGCCCCTGGCGACGACCCCTCAACTGCTAGGTATCACGCGGCAAAGGCGGAATCCATTGGCGATGGCGAATACGTTAACCGCGGCACCACGCTTGCCAGGCCTGGCGATAGAGGGCCTCCAGCTTGCGGGTGAAGGTCACCCCATCCATGACGGGGGAAGCCTGCATCTGCTGGCGAAGGCGCGCACGAATCTGCTGCAGGCCGGCGCGGTCTTCCGACAACTTTCGGGCGATGGCGATGTATTCCTCTTCGGAAGCAGCGACCCAATCGGGTTGGCCCAGAGCCTTCAACAGGCTGGCGCCCATGCGGCCGGCATAGCCCTCGCCCGCGAGGCTCACCACCGGCAGCCCCATCCATAACGCCAGGCAGGTGGTGGTGGCGCCGTTATAGGACACCGGATCGAGAGCGATATCGGCCAGGGCGAACTCCGCCAGCATCTGCTCCGGCCGGGGCGATAGTGCTGCGAAATCGAGGCGGTTGGAATCGATTCCCCCGCTTGCGAACAGGCCGGTGATGCGGGCGATCTCGTAGTGATCGGAGAAGATCGCGGCCTTGAAGCGCAGCCTTGCGCTGGGCAGGGCTCCCAACAGGCGGATCCAGAGATCGAGAGTCCGCG
>DASXQK010000258.1:0-1709 GCA_036493015.1 Dongiaceae bacterium
CTGGCAGTCGTGGACCGGTCTGCCGGATGGCTTTGGCGCCTGCGTCCGGTCTGGGGCGTGATCTGGATGATGTTGCTGGTGCTGCCCTGGTTCATTGCGATCTTCTTGCGCGCAGGGGAGACGTTTTTCGCAGATTCGGTCGGCGGCGACATGTTGAGCAAGCTGGCGGCGCAGGAATCACATGGCGCCCCGCCCGGCGTCTATCTGCTGCTATTCTGGGTGACGTTCTGGCCGGGGGCTCCGCTTGCCGGCATGGCGGCGCCCACGGTTTGGCGGGCGAGGCGCGAGCCTGGCGCCCAGTTTCTGCTGGCCTGGCTGATCCCTTCATGGATCGTATTCGAGGCGGTGCTGACGAAGCTGCCGCATTATGTGCTGCCGCTCTATCCGGCAATCGCGATCCTGACGATCGGCGCGCTGGAGCGCCGCGTATTGTCGCGGTCCTGGTTGAGGCGGGGCGCGGCGTGGTGGTTCCTCATTCCAGCTGTGGCGTCAGTCATCGCCGTTGTTGGCGCGATCATGCTGACGCGTCAGCCGGTGTTTCTGGCCTGGCCGTTCATCGCGGGCGCGCTCATCTTCGGATTGTTCGCGTGGTGGCTTTACGACGACAATCGCGCCGAGCTCTCGCTGCTCAATGCCGTGGTTGCCGCCATGTTTCTGGCTACATCGGTCTATGGCCTGGTGATTCCCGCGCTGACGCCGTTGTTTCCGAGCGCGGAGATCGCGCGCGCCCTCCGCAACGTTGTCTGCGTGGGCCCGAAAGCCGCCGCGGCCGGCTTTCACGAGCCAAGCCTTGTCTTCATGACAGGCACTTCGACGCTGCTGACCGACGGTTCTGGCGCGGCGGATTTCCTGCGGCAGGGCAGTTGCCGCTTCGCGCTGGTGGAGCAGCGGTCGGAACGCGGCTTTGCCCAGCGGGCGGAGGCGATCGGGCTACGGTATAACGTCGCCAAGCGGATCGAGGGTTACAACATCTCGCAAGGGCGAGCGATTTCGATCGCCATCTTCCGCTCCGAGGACACGGAATAAGATGTCTGCTGGCGCCGATTCCGCCGAAGCTTCGAATTATCTTGCGCGCATTTTTGCATTGGTAGGACGCTCGGCCGCCCAATTGGTGCGCCCCCCGTCGCATTCGCGGCGAGCCGAGGCGGCACGAAGGCTGGCTCGGCACTCGCTGCTCATCACCGCCACTTTGGGCGTTCTGATTATCGCTCTGATGTATGTGCTCGACGCGCGAGAAATCGGCCTGATGCCGCCGCGCCGAAGCCCGAGCCTTTGGCCGGTGCGTATCCTGACCGATTTCGGCAAAGATGCTTATGTGTTGTGGGCGCTGGCGGCCTCGCTGATCGTCGTTACATTCGTTTCGCCGCTGCTGCGGGCAACCTTGCGAGCGCGGTGGCTGAGCTTCGGGATCCGGCTGCAGTTTCTGTTTTTCGCAGTGCTGACGCCTGTGCTGGCTGGTGCCGTCGTTAAATGGATCGTCGGGCGCGGGCGGCCGTTCGTAGGAGGCGAGGCAAACCCATTCAACTTCGTGCCATTTGCCGGGACCGAAGCCTATGCAAGTTTCCCATCGTCTCACGCGGTCACCGCCTTCGCCCTGGCTTTCGGCGTGACGGCGGTCTGGCCGCGGGCATGGCCGGCGATGATCGTGTATGCACTCCTGATCGCGGGCAGCCGTCTTGTGCTGCTGGCCCATCATCCCAGCGACGTGG
>DASXQK010000259.1:0-13061 GCA_036493015.1 Dongiaceae bacterium
CTCTCCTGCCCCAAATAGCCAACCAAGATGGCCGACCCAACGGCCCGCCACCAGATACGGGCGAGCATGACCGGACATGAGGAATCTGCAAAGGGGGCATCGCTCACGAGCGCGGAAAAGTGGTTGCCCCCTGCGGGCCAAATCCTCAGACTCCCCCGCCTTGAACGCCCAAATTCTTATTCGAGGGAGACGATAATGGCCGGCCTATTTCTGCTGATCGGCAACAAGAAATATTCGTCCTGGTCGCTGCGCCCCTGGATTGTGATGAAACAGGCGGGGCTTAAATTCGACGAGCAGTTCGTCGCGCTCCAGCAGCCCAATACCAAGGCCAACATCCTGAAACATTCGCCCTCGGGCAAGGTGCCCTTCCTGCGCCACGGCAAGATCGAGGTGTGGGAATCGCTCGCGATCTGCGAATACCTGAATGAAGCCTTTCCCAAAGCCGGTTTGTGGCCCCGCGACAAGGCGGCTCGTGCCCAGGCCCGCGCCGTGAGCAACGAGATGCATGGTGGCTTTGCCGATCTGCGCCGCTATCTGCCCATGGATGTCAGCCGCAGGATCGACGAGCCGTCGCGCGCCCAGGCAGTGAAGGACGAGATCGATCGCATCGCTGCACTCTGGGCCCGATGCCGGCGCAAATACGGCAAGGGCGGGGCATTCCTGTTCGGCAAATCCTCCATCGCCGACGGCATGTTCGCCCCGGTGGTGACGCGCTTTTCCACCTATGGCGTCAAGCTGCCGCCGGTGGCGGCCGCCTATGTGAAGACGATGATGGCTCTGCCGGCGATGAAGGAATGGATCGCCGCGGCAAAGGAAGAACCCTGGGTGATCGACTATCCCGATCCGACCAAGGGTTGAGCAGGCACAGTGAAACGACAGCGATGAACGACAGCATTCCCTTGATTGAGCCTGCTACAGCCGGCGGCATTGTCTGCCGGCGCTTCAAGCGGCCGCTGATCGCCTTCGGTGCGGTCATCGACCTGCTGCGCAACCACAAGCCCTTCCGCGAGGCGCCCTTTGGCGTCTATGCATCGAATTTGCGCGGCCAGATCGCCCGCGACCATTATGTCTTTGCCGTGCGCGAGGACCGGGTGATCGGCTATGTCGGCTGGGCGCTGTGCAGCGAGGCGATCGCCAAGGCCTGGACCGAACGCCGCCATGCGCCGAAATATGCCGAATGCATCTCCGGCGATTGCTGGGTGGGCCTGACCTATTACGCCGCCGACCGACACGCCACCTTTGCCATGATGGGCCATATCAAGCGCCGATATCCGGGCTTTAAGATTTATGGTTTGCGGCGCTATCAGGATGGCCGCGAGCGCTATTTGCATACCGGACCCAGGCCCAAAGGCCAAGGATTTGCCCCCGAATAGGGATTTGCCGAGGGCTAGCGCCCTCGCCGCCGCACGGCCCCCGGTATAGGCTGAATACTGAATACGACGAAAAGGATCACCAATGTCCGCTGCCCAGCCCTCCCAGAAACTTTCCTCGCCCTGGCAGGCCGCCAACCTGCCCAAGATTGCGTATGGCAAGGGCAGTTATCTCTACGACACGGCGGGCAAGCAATACATCGACGGCTCCGGCGGGCCGGCCGTCTATTGCCTGGGCCATGCGAATGAAGAGGTGAACAACGCCATCAAGGCGCAGCTCGACCGCATCGCCCATGGCTATCGCTATACCTTCACCAGCGATCCGCTGGAGCAGCTGACCGATTTCGTCATCCGCCGCTGCGGCAAGGATAGCGGCCTCAACCGGATGGTCTTTGTCACCAGCGGATCGGAGGCGGTGGAATCCTGCCTGAAGATCGCGCTGCAATATCATACCGCCCGGGGCGAATCCTCGCGCCGGCGCTTCATCGCCCGCCAGCGCAGCTGGCACGGCAATACGCTGGGGGCGCTGGGCATCTCCGGCTTCCGCGACCGGCGCCTGCCCTTCGAGGGCGCGCTGGTGGAGGCCAGCCATCTCTCCGCGGTAAATGCCTATCGCCCGCCCGCCGGGGTGAAGCCCGAGAATCTGGCCGAGCATTGCGCCAACGAGCTGGAGGAGGAGATCGCCCGGCTGGGCGCCGACAAGGTCGCAGCCTTCATCTTCGAGCCGGTGGTGGGTGCAGCCGGTGGTGCTGTGCCGGCACCGCCCGGCTATGCCAAGCGCATCCGCGAGATCTGCGATCGCACCGGCGTGCTGATGATCTCGGACGAGGTCATGTGCGGCGCGGGCCGCACCGGCACCTGGCGCGCCTTGGAATATGACGGCGTCGTGCCCGATGTCATGTCGGTCGCCAAGGGCCTTGCCGGCGGCTACATCCCGCTGGGGGCGGCCATCCTGCATGAGCGGCTGTGGGATCCGATCATGGCCAAACATGGCAGCCTGATGACCGGCCACACCTTCAGCGGCCATACAGTGGCGTGTGCCGCCGGCGTTGCGGTGCAGACCATCGTCGAGCGCGACCGCCTGCTGGACAAGGTGAAACAGGACGGCGCCTATTTCATGGATCTGCTGCGCCAGAGCATCGGCGGGCGCCCCTATGTCGGTGATATCCGCGGCCGCGGTTTCTTCATCGGCATCGAGCTGGTGGCCGATCGCCCGTCAAAGGAGTCTTTCGATCCTGCTCTACAACTCTATGCCAAGGTCCGCGACCGGGCCTTTGCCAACGGCCTTATCTGCTATCCCGCCGGCGGCAATGTGGATGGGATCAAGGGCGACCAGGTCATCCTGGCCCCGCCCTACAACGCCAGCCGCGCCGAATTGGACGAGATCGCCGACAAGCTGCAGAAGAGCCTGATCGAGGTGATCGGAGCGTTGCCGAAGAAGCGCTGAAGGCGGCGCACCGCCCTATTCGCTGCCGCCCTCGACCACTTGGCGCAGGGCGCGCCAGCGCAGCATGCCGCCCGGCAGGTTGGCCACATTCTCGAAGCCCAGTTTCTTCAGCGTGGTGAAGGCCTGGGCCGAGCGTCCGCCGGCGCGGCAGACGGTGACGATGGGCTTATCTTTCGACAGAGCGGGCGCGGCAGCGGCGAACCCTCCCAGCGGGATCAGCGTCGCACCGGGGATATGGCCGAGCGGGCCGGTATATTCATCGGGCTCGCGCACATCGATCACCTGCACATCGCGCAGATGCTCTTCCACCCAATGGGGATCGACCTCCCAGATGCCGGCGAAGGTCAAAGTGAGCGGTCCCCAGGCAGGCTCTTCGGCAGGGACACCGTCGCCGCGAACACCGCATTTCAGATTGGCCGGCACCGCTATATCCATCTGCTTGGGATGGGGCAGGCCGAGATTGCTCATATATCCCACGAAATCATCCTCGCTCAGCTGGCCGCCCAGGCGCGGGTTGAACTGACGTTCCTCCCCCACGCTGGTCAGCATCAGCCCGCGGTAATCATGGGCGGGATAGATCAGGCAATTCTCCGGCAGCGAAAAGATCCGGGTATGTACCGAGCGATACATGGATCGAGGATCGCCCTGCTGGAAATCCGTGCGCCCGCAGCCGCGGATCAGCAGGCAATCGCCGGTGAAGGCCATGCTCTCATTGTCCAGCACATAGCTGACGCAGCCATTGGTGTGGCCGGGGGTGGCGCGCACCTCGAGATAGCGCTTGCCGAAGGCAACCCGGTCACGGTCGTTGAGATAGCGGTCAGCGCCTTCGGCGCCCGAGGCGGCGCCGAGCGCGATTTTGCTGCCGAGATGCGCGCGCAAGGTGGCGCCGCTTGTCACATGATCGGCATGAACGTGGGTCTCCAGCGTGTAGGCGAGCTTCAGCCCCAGCTCGCGCACCAGAGCAGCATCGCGCGCCGACTGCTCGAAGACCGGATCGATGAGGACTGCTTCGCCGCTGTCGCTATCCCCCAGCAGGTAGGAATAGGTTGAGGATTGCGGGTCGAAGAGTTGGCGGAAGATCAGCAAGAGCTTCTCCGGGCTGGTTTGATTCCAGGCAGTTCGAATTCGGCCGACGACCATAGCACGGCGCGGCGCGGAGCTTATAATCGGACCGGGAGAGGCGTTAACCTTCGACATGGCCTTGCAATGCTAGAATTTCTCCATGCTTGAACTTTGGCTGCGCGGGGGCACGGCCGGGATCGTGCTGATCCCCTTCATTCTCCTCTATGCGATCGCCGCAGCGATCGTCTGGCTGACTCATCTGTCGCCGGCGCGCCCATTCTTCGCCAGTTGCGTTGGCATCGCCGGACCGTTCTTCGCCTCGGTCGCCGTGCTCTTCAGCCTGTTCGCTGCCTTCCTCGCCAATGACGTGCAACATCGCGATGCCGAGGCCAGGGGCGCCTTGTTCCGCGAAGCCGATGGGCTGCGCACGATCATGCGGCTTGCCGAGGGGTTGGGGCCGGCGGGCGATAGCGCCAAGGCGGCCGCACTCGCCTATGCCCAGGATGTGGTGACGAAGGAGCTGCCGGCGGCCCGCCAGTTCGATGCCGTGCCGCAAAATCTTGCCTCGGTGCGCAATCTGACCCAGGCGATTGTCTCGCCGCAATCGGCGCCGATTCCCGAGGCCCCCCATGAAGCGATGCTCGATGCCCTGGTGCAGATCCGTCAGGCGCGGTTGGAGCGCCTGGCGCTTACCGCGGGCATCAGCGACCCGATGAACTGGCTGGCAATGCTGATTCTGGGCGTCCTGACCCAGGCCGCTGTCGCCGTTGTCCAGCTCGATAAGATACGCCCGCAGGCGCTGGCGCTGTTCGTCTTCACCACGGCGTTCGCCGCCACGGTCGTGATGGTCGGGCTGAACGAACGCCCATTCTCCGGCCGGGCGATTGATGACGTCGCCATGCGTGCGGCGATCGCATCGGCGGCGCCGCCTTGACTGCGAAGGACGCTATTTCGCGTACCCCTTCAGCTTCGCCACCAGATCCTCCGGCACGTCCACACCCTCGCGCTCGGCGCGCTGGCGATGTTCGTGGCGCTTGTCACCCGGCAGGCGCGCACCGGGCTGTGCCTCGACCGCGCCAACGAGTTCCTCAAGGCGCTCGCCCATCGCCTCGCCGCCCGTCAGTTTAGGCGACAGCGCGATGAAGAGCTGGCCCACATCCGGCGGGCCGCCCTCGTTGGTACCGAAGGAGGAGGCCTGATAGGAAAAACTGGCACCGGTCAGTGCCGCCGCCAGCAACTCGACGATAAGGGCGAGGCCGTAGCCCTTG
Source organism: Dongiaceae bacterium (assembly GCA_036493015.1). GTDB lineage: Bacteria > Pseudomonadota > Alphaproteobacteria > Dongiales > Dongiaceae > DASXQK01. The sequence continues at coordinate 5,148 of DASXQK010000259.1, forward strand.
GCGCCGCCCAGCGGGCCGACGCTGCCGCCGGCCAGCAGCGCCTGGGGTTCGGTGGTGGGCTTGCCTTCATTGTCGAAGACCCAGCCAGGCGGCACCTGTTCGCCACGCGCGGCCGCCTGGACGATGTTGACCCGCGCCGTAGCGCTCGAGGCCATGTCGACAATGATGGGCGGATAGACCTCGCGCGGCGCGGCAAATCCTATGGGGTTGGTGCCGAACATGGCCTTGCGCCCGCCCCATGGCGCGATGGAAGCCGAGGAATTGGCGAAGGCCAGAGCCACCAGTCCTTCTGCTGCGAGCTTCGCCACGAACCAGCCCACCACACCGGCGGAATAGGAGTGGGCGATCGACAGCGCCGCCACGCCCTGGGCATTGGCCATTTCAACGAAGCGCGGCAGGGCCAGCAGGAAGGCGGGATGGGCGAAGCCCTGCTTTGCATTCACCCGCAGGATGCCGGGCGCGACCTCGGCCATGACGGGCACGGCGCTGCCCTTCACCTTGCCGCAGCGCAGATGTTCGCAATAGATCGGGAGGTATCCCAGGCCGACATTGCGAATGCCCTCGGCTTCGGCCTCGCGAACGGAATCGGCCGTGGGCTCGGCTTGTGCGACGCTCGCGCCACTGCCGCGAAGGGCCGCGAGACAGAGATCGTAGGTTTCCGCCAGCGTCATGTGCATGAGCCGCCTCCCGATTGTTCGCAGAACGCCGCGTCAGCAGTTAAATCGAAACCGCCCTAATCGAAATCCGCCGCCAGCGCCGCGCGGACCTCGTCAGGCATGATCGTCATATGGGCGTAGGCCGGATGATCGAAGCCGATGACGATACGCGCGCCGGTCTGTTTGAAGGCGGCGATCTCGGCCGGCTTGAAAGGATAGTGGATGAACTGGACGGCAGAGGCCTTGCCTTCAGCCGTCGTACGATCCTGGTCGGCCTCGGCCAGGCCGGCCACGCGCGAGCCGGCGACCTCGATGAAGGCGGTCTGTTCGACCCCGCCGAGTTTACCCAGGAACGCCGCCCGGCGCTCGGGATCGTCGATCTCGAACAGCACGGTTGCCACCAGCTCGCGCCCGTTGGGTACAAGCGGATTATAGGCGGCGAGTTCGCCCGGCAGCTGCTCCGCCCCGCCCTTTTCGATGTAGAGCATTTCCTGCACCTGCATGCGCATGGTGTCGAAATTCTCGAAATGCAGCGTGGCATAGGGGCCGACCTGCAGGCGGCGCCGGCGCTTCATGGCGACGCTGGTTGCGCGCAGCTCCTTGCGGCGGCTGGCGTATTCCGCGGCGGGGATGATGTCGGAGGAGATGATCTGGCGCATGGCTATAACCCGTAGGCTTGGGCGAACAGCTCGATGGGGTGCGGCGCGCTCGCCGGCGGCGTGCCGCCCTGGCGCTCGATGCCCTGAAGGATATGCTCGCCGGCCAGCGGGCATTCGGAGGCGACATGGCGCTTGCCGGAATCCTTGGCCAGGCGGGCGACCGGCCGGCCGACCTTGAGCGCCACCTCGAAGTTCTCCTTGCGCACACCCCATGATCCGCCATGGCCGGAGCAGCGCTCAATGACCGTTAGATCGGCGCCGGGGATGAGCGAGAGCAGTTCGGTCGCCTTCTGCCCCATGTTCTGGGCGCGGGCATGGCAGGCAAGATGCAGCGCCACGCCGCCATCCAGCGGCTTCAGCCCCGGAGCCAGGCCCGGGCCCTTGGCGAGCTTCACGATGTATTCGCTGATGTCGAATGTGGAGGCCGACAGGCGCTTGACCGCTTCATCGCCGGGCAAAATTAGAGGCCATTCGAATTTCAGCATCAGCGCGCAGGAAGGAACCAGCGCAATCACCTCATAGCCCTTGTCGATCCAGGGCAGCAGCGCCGACACCTGTTTTGCGGATTCGGCGACCTTCGGTAGGTCGCCCTGCTCCAGCTGCGGCATGCCGCAGCAGCGCGGATAGACGACTTCGCTCTCCACACCGTTCTTGGCCAGCACGGCGCGTGTGGCCATGCCGATGGCCGGATTGTTGTAATTCACGAAGCAGGTGGCATAGAGCACGACCTTGCGGCCGAAGCCCGGGGCCTCGCGGTTGAGAGCCGGCGGCGATGCCTTGGCCTGAAGGGCGAACGTCTTGCCGTGAAACTTCGGCAGTGCGGCGTCGCGATGGACATCGACGATTTTTTCCATCGCCGGGCGCGTCAGCTTGTTCTTGCGGCTCGTCGCCCAGTTGGCGAGCGGCGCCACGGCGCCAGCCAGCTTGCCGTTGCGGTCGGTCCTGGCGAGTTCGCCCGGCAAGCCCTCCTTCTTGCCGCCCACAAGATCGGCATAGCGGTAGCGCAGAATCAGATGGGGAAAATCGAGATTGAAGGGATGGGGCGGCACATAGGGGCATTTCGTCATGAAGCAGAGGTCGCAGAGCGTGCAGGCCTCCGCCACTTGCGCAAAATCTTCGCTCTTTACGCCCTCGACCTCACCGCTGGGCGAAGCATCGACCAGATCGAACAGACGGGGAAAACTGTCGCAGAGATTGAAGCAGCGCCGGCAGCCATGACAGATGTCGAAGACGCGCCGCATCTCCTCGTCCAGCTTCACCGGATCGCTGAAATCCGGATCGTTCCAGGCAAGGGGGTGGCGGGTCGGCGCGTCGAGGCTGCCTTCGCTCATCTTGGTATTCCGTAATCGAAGGTCCCGGCTCGCCCTTCCCCGCGAGTTGCGAGGAAGGGCGGCGAGAGCGTGTCAGGACCGCCGGCGTCTGGCGGGCAAAGACCTAGAGCGTGTCGAGAGCCTTCTGGAACCGGCCGGCGTGGGACTTCTCGGCCTTGGCCAGAGTCTCGAACCAGTCGGCGACTTCCTCGAAGCCCTCGTCGCGGGCCGTGCGCGCCATACCCGGATACATGTCGGTGTATTCGTGGGTCTCGCCGGCGATGGCAGCCTTCAGGTTGTTGCCCGTCGGGCCGATCGGCAGGCCCGTGGCCGGGTCGCCCACCGACTCCAGGAATTCGAGATGGCCATGGGCATGGCCCGTCTCGCCCTCGGCGGTGGAGCGGAAGACGGCGGCGACGTCGTTGAAGCCCTCGACATCGGCCTTTTGGGCGAAATAGAGATAACGGCGGTTGGCCTGGCTTTCACCAGCAAACGCGGCCTTCAGATTGCCCTCTGTCTTCGATCCTTTGAGCGATGCCATGTTCAATTCTCCCTTGTGGCGTTGGCAAATTCGTTGATGGAAATTTGGGCCGCCGGGAAGCGGCTGTCAACACTTTAGAATTAGTCTAAACTACTTTTCCCGGCCCGCGACGCGCAAGATGACGTCGACCCGGCGCAAGCGGCTGCCCTGGGGCGGCGCGGGCAATCGAGCGACCTCGATATGCTCGCCGGGGATATCCATCAACTTTCCCTCATCTTCGAAGAAGAAATGATGATGGTCGGCGGTGTTGGTGTCGAAATAGCTGCGGCCGGCCTCCACTACCACCTCGCGCAGCAAGCCCAGCTCAGTGAACTGGTGCAGGCTGTTATAGACAGTGGCAAGCGAGACGCGGACCTTGGCGCAGGCTGCTTCTTCATGCAGCTGCTCGGCCGTCACATGCCGGTCGCCCTGCTCGAAGAGCAGCTTGGCCAGCGCTAGGCGCTGGCGTGTCGGCCGCAGGCCGATGCGGCGCAGGCGGTCGAGCGCTTGGGCATATGTACGGGGCCGGGCGGAATTTTCCATCATCACACTCACAATATAAAATTTATATAACGATATCTTAGCGGCTTATTTGGAACAAGTCTAGAATGGCTCCGGTAGTGCCTGGAAGAACGGCTCAGGCATTGGCGGCGGCAAGCCGCCGGCTGCGGAAACTGAGGAAACCATAGCCCAGGCGGCTGAGGAAGGCATGAAGCCGGCCGTTGGTCTTGAGGCCGGCGGCCTTCAGCGCCATGGCCACGCCGCGCTCCACATGGCGCGGGCGGTAGAAGGAATAGGCGCGGCGGATATAGGCCGATGCTGCGTGCTTGCGATCATAGATTGCGCCCTCAGGCGCGGTCGCGGCGAAATAGGCATAGGCGAGCTCGTCATCCTCGCTCTCGCGCATGCGCGAGATCGCAACCGCCAACCGGCGCAGCCGGCCGATCTTCTCCAACTTCAGATAGCGGCGCAGATGGTCGTAAAACAGTTTGTAGTGCCGGTGCTCGTCGGCGGCGATGTTGCGGCAGATCTCCTTCAGCACCGGCTCGTCGGCCGCTTCCATCAGCGCGGTGTAATACGAGCTGGTGCCCGTCTCCACGATGCAGCGTGCCACCAGCTCGCCGGCACGCGAGCCACGAACTGACGCCTTGGCATCGAGCGGTATCTTGTAGCCGTCGGTGAAGCGCTTGAAGCTGGCTTCGAAGTTGAAATCGGGATCGGCCCGCTCGGCCCATTTGGCCAGCGCCTGGCCGTGCTGCACTTCCTCCTGCGCCCAACCGCGGGCCACGATCTGGAATTCCGGATCGTCCTGGAAGATGTTGCAAAGATAGATGCCGTAATCGCCGCCATTATGCTCGACCATGGCGGCGGCCTTCACGACCTTCAGGATTTCGGAATCGACCTTGGCAGGATCGAAGTCCTGCCAGGGAATATCCGACAGCGTCCAATGCCGTTTGCGCGCAAGGGGTTGCTGCATGGCCTCAGTTCGCTCAGTTGCGATTATCTTGGGAGCTTCGCCGGGCTTTCGCAAGACCCCAGCCCCGTGCGGCGCGGGGGTCAATAGACCGGGTTGTCCAGGGCGGCAAGCTTGGCCTCCGCCACGGCGATCTCGCGCTCGGCGATGGCCCGATCCATATCGGTCTTGGCGTCGCTGAGATCATCTCGCGCATTCTTGAGCTCGCTATCGGCGGCGGCCCGCTCGATCTCGGCCAGCGGCATGGCCTGCTCGGCCAGCACCGTGCAGCGCTCGTTCGTCACCTCGGCAAAACCGCCGGCGATGAAGATTCGTTCCTGCACCTGGCCGCCCTCGAAGACAGCAATGATGCCGGGGCGAATTTCGGAGATCAGCGGGGCATGGCCGGGCAATGCGCCGAAATCGCCCTCGCTGCCGGGGACGACGACCATCTCCACGGCACGGCTGACCAGCAGCTTCTCCGGCGAGACGAGTTCGAACTGGATCAGATCGGCCATCGCTTCAACTTCCTTGCTCTCGCAGCAGACGATCCCAATGCCGGATCGACCGCCGATATCCTTCCGGCATATTCAGGGCGGCAATCTCCGTAACCCCGAAAAGGCCCAGCACCCGGTGTTCGGCGCTGATCTGCAAACTCGCTTCACCATCATTCCGGCAGCCATACGTCACGATGACCACCTCGCCTGCCTGCAACTCGTAGCGCCAGCAGTCGAGGATCGCCTCGACCGCCACCGCGATTCCCAACTCTTCCTTCACCTCGCGGACCAGGCAGGAAACCGGATCCTCGCCCGTTTCCAGCCGGCCGCCCGGCAGTTCCCATTCCTCGCGCTCGTTGCGCAGCAGAGCCACGCGATCGCCCAGGAATACCACGCCCTTGACCGACACCGGAAATCGCGGTGCCGACATGACCGCAAACTTACGCGGCTTCGGCCGCCATCTTGCGCGACTTCTCCACCGCCTCTTCGATCGTGCCCACCATATAGAAGGCCGATTCCGGCATGTCGTCATATTCGCCGGCGACGATGCCCTTGAAGCCCTTGATGGTGTCTTCCAGCTTCACGAACACGCCCGGCGAACCGGTGAAGACTTCGGCGACGTGGAAGGGCTGCGAGAGGAAGCGCTGGATCTTGCGCGCGCGCGCCACGATCAGCTTGTCGTCTTCCGACAGCTCGTCCATGCCGAGAATGGCGATGATGTCCTGGAGGCTCTTGTACTTCTGAAGCGTCTCCTGGACCTTGCGAGCAACCTCGTAATGCTCCTGGCCGACAACGGCCGGGGTCAGAACGCGGCTGACGGAGTCGAGCGGATCGACCGCCGGGTAGATGCCGAGCTCGGAGATGGCGCGGCTCAGCGTCGTCGTTGCGTCGAGGTGCGCGAACGAAGTCGCGGGCGCCGGGTCGGTCAAGTCGTCGGCCGGAACGTAAATGGCCTGCACTGAAGTGATCGAGCCCTTGTTGGTCGAAGTAATGCGCTCCTGAAGCTGGCCCATGTCGGTCGACAGCGTCGGCTGATAGCCCACAGCCGAAGGAATACGGCCGAGCAGGGCGGACACTTCCGAACCCGCCTGCGTAAAGCGGAAGATGTTGTCGACGAAGAAGAGCACGTCCTGGCCCTCCTGGTCGCGGAAATATTCCGCTTGGGTGAGGCCCGAGAGAGCGACGCGGGCGCGTGCTCCCGGCGGCTCGTTCATCTGGCCGAACACCAGCGCGACCTTGGAGCCCTCGGGCGTCGGGTTGCCGTCCTTGTCCTTGGCGATGACGCCGGCGTCCAGGAACTCGTGATAGAGGTCGTTGCCCTCGCGGGTGCGCTCGCCAACGCCAGCAAACACGCTGACGCCGCCGTGGCCTTTGGCGATATTGTTGATCAGCTCCTGAATAAGTACGGTCTTGCCCACGCCGGCGCCGCCAAACAGGCCGATCTTGCCGCCCTTGGCGTAAGGGGCGAGCAGGTCGATAACCTTGATGCCGGTGACGAGGATCGCGGCCTCGGTCGACTGGTCGACGAAGGGCGGAGCCTCGGCATGGATCGGGGCGGACATGTCGCTGCCGATCGGGCCGCGCTCGTCGATCGGTTCCCCGATGACGTTCATGATGCGGCCGAGCGTCTTGGGACCGACAGGCACGCGGATCTGCGAACCGGTGGCATTGACCGTCTGTCCGCGAGTCAGGCCGTCCGTGGAGTCCATGGCGATCGTGCGAACGACGTTCTCGCCGAGGTGCTGAGCGACCTCGAGGACGAGGCGGTTGCCGCCATTGTCGGTCTCGAGCGCCGAGAGGATCGGCGGAAGCTCGCCTTCGAACGCGACGTCGACGACAGCGCCGATGACCTGGCTGACTCGGCCGGTGAGGTTGCTCGTCGGCTTCGCAGTCTGCGTCGTGTCGGCAGCGGCAGCCTTTCTGGCGCGGGGCTTGGGCTTCGTGTGGGCGGCGGTGGCCATGTCTGTCTTCCTTGCCTTCAAGTTTCGTTAGAGCGCTTCGGCGCCCGAAATGATTTCAACGAGTTCAGTCGTGATCGCGGCCTGGCGCTGGCGATTGTACTGAATCGACAGGCGGTTGATCATGTCGCCGGCGTTGCGGGTCGCATTGTCCATCGCGGTCATCTGCGAGCCGTAGAAGCCGGCCTGGTTCTCGAGGAGAGCGCGATAGATCTGAACCGCGATATTGCGCGGCAGCAGATCGGCGAGGATCTCCTCCTCGTCGGGCTCGTATTCGACGGCGGCGGGTGCTCCGCCCTTCGCCGGCGCAGCCTCTTCAGTGGCTTTGACCGCGACCGGAATGATCTGTTCGACAGTCGGCTCCTGCACCAAGGTCGAACGGAAATTCGCGTAGGCGAGGTGAACGACGTCGATGCCGTCGGTGATGTAGCGGTCGACCAGGTCCTTCGCGATCGCCTGCGCGTTCGCGTAGGTCGGGGCCTTCATCTCGCTCGTGTCGTACTGGGCAATGATGCCGCGCGGGTAGAGGCGCTGGATCACCGGGCGGCCCTTGCGGCCGACGATGTAGAACAGCACGGTCTTGCCCTGAGCAATCAGGTCGTCGGCCTTGCGGCGCGCGGCGCGCACCACGTTGCTGCTGAAGGCGCCGGCGAGTCCGCGGTCCGCGGTCGCGAGCACGATCAGGTGCGTATCGTCCTTGCCGGTGCCGGCAAGCAGTTTGGGAGTCTGCGGTCCCACGGTGATCCGCGACGCGAGCGACTGAACGACGTTTGTCATGCGGGTAGAGTAGGGGCGCCCGGCCACGGCATTCTGCTGGGCACGGCGCAGCTTCGCCGCGGCGACCATCTTCATCGCCTTGGT
>DASXQK010000260.1:0-5041 GCA_036493015.1 Dongiaceae bacterium
CGATGGTCCAGATAGGGCAGCCGCGCCTCGATGGCGAAATGCGATGAATTCTTGTCCTCAAACCGCAACAGCATCGGCAGGTTGGTCTCAGCGATCTCGATTGCCTGCATCCCGGCGGCATCGCCCAGGCTCAGCGCGAACTGGCGCAGGGCCTTGGGCAAAGTCCCGTTCTTCATGAAGCCATAGCGCCAGCGATAGCCGGCCTGCCGCGCCGCCGGCCAGCTCATCCCGATGAAAAGCATGGCGAGCCTCGACCAGCCGATGTTCGCATTAGCCGAAAGGGCGCTTCGCGCCGCGGCTACGAGACCGTGAATGCCATGCTTGCGAAAACAATCGCGCAGCAAGGGTGCATAGTATCGATCGTAGCCGAGCAGCGTCTCATCGCCGCCCTGGCCGTCCAGCAGCACGGTAATGCCATTGGCCCGCGCCGCCTTCATAACCGCGTATTGCATCATGACGGAGGGGCCGCCAAATGGCTCCTCCTGGATATCGATCAATTGGCGAAGGGAGGTTGAGAAGTCTTCATAAGTCGGCCGCGTGCGGATCCAGCTCAAGCCACAGCGTTCGACGACCTGCGCAGCATAGGACTCCTCGTTGTTGCTTGGCTGTTCGCTGACCGCGGTGATGGCGCTGAAGGCTAGACCATCGGCCCGTTGCGCCAATGCTGCGAGGGCTGCGACGCTGGAGCTGTCGAGCCCGCCCGACAGGCATGTGCCAACCCGCACATCCGAGCGCAGGCGCAGCCGGATAGCATCATCGAGCAGCCGGCGGACCCGATCCGGACCGGTATGGATATCGGCATCAGCGGCGCCTCTATCCGGGATCAGGTGGTAATATTGCTCGATCTCATGCTCGCCGGTCGCAACATCAACCCGCAGTAAATGCCCGGGCGGCAGCTTCTCTATTCCCTTGAAGAAGGTTCGCTGGGTGTGATCCGTCAGACCGCATAACAGAAACTCATCGACCAGATCGGCATCGGCCCGGCGCTCATCGATGAGCGGCAGAAGCTGCCTGATCTCCGAGCCAAGCGCGAACGCCGCGGCCGTATCCGTATAATAGAGCGGCTTGATCCCGAAACGGTCGCGGGCACAGAACAGCGTGTTGTCGCGGCCGTCATGGATCGCGAACGCCCACATGCCGTTCAACCGTTCCAGACACTGCCTGCCCCACATCAGGTAGGCATTCAGCAGCACCTCCGTATCGCTCGCGCTGTGAAAAAACGCGCCCAGCAGCTCGAGCTCGCGGCGCAGCTCCAGATAGTTGAAGATCGCCCCATTGAAGGTAATCCAGACTGGCTGCGTGACGTGGCGCATCGGCTGAGCGCCATTGGCGCTGAGGTCGATGATGGCAAGCCGGCGATGGCCGAGGCCGACCTTGCCGGCGATATGGATACCCGATCCGTCCGGACCGCGATGGGCGACCAGATCGGTCAGCTGGCGTACCTGTTCTTCGCTGACAGGGCCAGCTTTACCGACGATGCCGAAAATTCCGCACAAGCTGATGGGTTCGCTTTCCGGCGATCACCGATGAGGCTGCCGGACGCGTCCAAGCAGGATTAGCGACAAGGCGATTGCCGCGGCCCAGCCCCCCGACAGCAGAGTCGTATGAAGCGCACTCGATGTCAGGATAACAATGAACGGGGCATTGATGGATAGCGCAATCTCGGCGCCGAGGCCGGCCGTCAGTACCGCGGCAATCAAAATGGCAAAAGCCGCCAGAAATGCCGAGAACGCCAGCCCCGCAGGCCCAAAGTTTGCGTACTCCTCGCTGAAATGTGCTGCGTTTCTTTCGCCGATAAGGCCCTGCGATACGTATTCCGGCGCGGTCAGCAGATATATGAGATCCGCATTGTTGACGAAACGGCATCCGAGGACCAGTGCTACGAACCGGTAGCCGCAGCCATGTTCGAAGGGATAGACGGCCGGAAACGTGTCGAACCATTGCACGACGGTCTCGCCGGGCGTCAGCAGGATGCGATGGGCCAGGCCCGCACCGATCGCCTTGCGGACGGGCAACGTTGCAGTGCTGCCGGCGGGCGGGCCCGGCGGATTGGCGATCGTTGCCATTGCCACCACGACGATGCAGGCGACGGCACCTGCGCAAGCCGCCGCCGCAAAGCGCCGGGACAACCCAAGATAAGCCGCGGCGGGTATCGCGACATAGAGCGGATAGCTCTTTTGCATCAGCGAGGCCCCATAGGCCATGCCCAGCAACAGGGCAAGCACCGCCAGGCCCGTTCGGCTCCTTTTGAAGAATGCGATTGTGAGAACCGGATAGACGGCTTTCACCAGCAGCGGCGACAGATAATTGAATACCGGAGACCCATAATTGATCGACTGCCGGATCCTGGCGATCTCGAGGTAATCGGAAGACTGCGCCGCGGTTAGCAGCGGAATCCTGCCCAGCACGATGTAGTGGCTGAGGGAAGCGAGCGTCGCTGCGGCCAGCAACCCCATGATCAGCCTGTCGGGGACCACAGCCTTGGGCAGCGGCAAGCGCCAATCGCGGAGAAACAGGACAAACCAGCCGGCGCCGAACCAGAAAATTGCCGATGGCAGGAACACGGCGAAGAGGCCGAAATGGGTGAGGCCGGAAGCGGCGAAAACGCCCACCCATACCCAAACCATGACGGCCAGGTAGATCGAGGAGAGCGCCAGAAAAGTCGCTCTCGGTGTCATGGTCGACAATTCTCGAGCGTGAAGCGGCGTCTGCAGGCAGAAATCACGACGGCTGGGGTGCGCGCGCCGTGAAGCCGCCATCGGCTACGAATTGCTGGCCGGTGAAGAAAGAGGATTCGTCTGAGGCGAGCCACAGGGCGAGGCTGGCGATATCGGACGGCTGGCCTGTCCGCCCGATGGGGTGCATGGCTTCGATATTTGCCCGGGCCAGCGCCAGATCGGGCAAATGGGCGATGTAATCCGTCAGCATTTCGGTCTCGATCCAGCCGGGGCAGATCACATTGCAACGAACCCTGTCCTTGCCGAGATCGATGGCGACAGAGCGCGTGAGTGCCTGCACGGCGCCTTTGGAGGCGCAGTAGGCGGTGAAATTCGGATCGGCGAGAAAGCCATCATAGGAGCCAATATTGATGATCGAGCCGCCGCCCCGCTGGCGCAGCAGGGGTGCGGCGGCGCGGCAGCAAAGGAACATTCCCTTCACATTGACCGCCATGACCTCGTCCCATTCCGCTTCGCTGGTTTCCTCCAGCGGTTTCTGCAGCTGGATGCCGGCATTGTTGACGAGGATATCGAGCCCGCCGAAGCGCTGCTTGGCGGCAGCAGCCAGCAATTCCACATCCTTGGCCTTCGCCACGTCGGCGGCGACGAACACCAGGTTCTCATGGGAAGGCAGGCTTTGCTCTGGCGGGTGGCGGGCCGTTGCAATGACGCTCGCGCCTTCCGCCAGAAACCGTTCGACGATACCGCGGCCGATCCCGCGTGTGCCGCCGGTGACGATGGCGACCTTTGCCTGCAACCGGCTCACGAAGCCCGCTAACCCGCCGCGCCGAGCGCGTTCAGCAGCTTGGCCTGGAAATCATGCACCGCATGCTCGCTGATTTCGCTGCGCGCGCTATCCACGACGAAGCGGCCCTGGCGATAGCCCAGGCTGTGCAACCCGGCCTGCACACTTTCGCAGATCGGAATGTCTTCCAGCCGCACGCGATGGACGAAATCGATGACTTCCTGGTCGCTGGCGGTGGGCTGGGCCAGCGGGAAATACCACTCGACCTTCTGCACCGTTTGCTCAGGTCCCAGCGGCACATGATGAAAGACGGTCAGATTGCCGCCGGGATAGACCTCCAGGCACCAGTTGGGCCATAGCAGCCAGCTGGCGAAGTCATGGGTATTCGCCGCGGTTTCGGTGCGCGATGCATAGCCCTGGCCTATGGCCTTTTCCCGGCTGCGATGGGTGTGATGGTGGGGATGCACCGTGATGCGATAACTCGGATAGTCGAACGCCCCTTCCACCAGGCCGCGATGCGAGATCGGGCAGTGGAAGCATTCGGAGTAGTTCTCGACGGAATTCTTCCAGTTGGCGGCGAGCTGATATTCGCTGCGATAGGCGCAATGAAGTGCCGCGGCCTGCGGCGAGAACGCCGCGACCTCGGCGGCAAGATCGCCGGTCACGGTCTCGAAATCAGGCGCCGCCCCGTCAAGATTGACGAAGAGAAAACCAAGGAAGCTGCCCAGACGCACCGGCGACAGGCGAAAAGCACCGAGATCGAAGTCGACCACACCCTCGACGCCGCGCGCCGCCTTCAGGGCACCGGTAAGGTCATAGGTCCAGGCGTGATAGGGGCAGGTGATGGCCGCCGCGGCCAGCTGCCCCTCGCCCTTCAGCAACTGATGGGCACGATGCTGGCAAACATTGAAGAAGGCCCGGATTTCGCCCTGACGGTCGCGCAGCAGGACCACGCTCTGGTCCAGGATGGTGCGCGTGATGTAGCTGCCTGGCGCCGGCAGCATCGATACATGGCCGACATATTGCCAGCTGTGGTGCAAGACCTTGCGCCTCTCCGCCTCGAAGATTCCCGGATCGAAGTAGTAATGGCCCGGCAATGTACGTGACCGGGTGGGGTCCGGATCGAAACCCAGAGGGATTGCCGGATTCATGGCGGGCGCTGACGGCATGGCGCTTCTTCCTTGCAAAAGGCGAACGGCCCGCTCCCAGTTTGCACAAGCCGCGAGCGCCGACAAGGAAGTTACGACGTTGCGCCGCCAACGGCCCGTCCGCCAGGCACGGGCCTAACTGCGCGGCTTCAGGTTTTCCGGATCGTAAAGCGGCTTGTAGCCGACGGCAGCGACCTCTACTGGATAGGTTTCGCCGAAATATTCGACCGTCAGCTTGCGGCCCTCCTGCGCGTGCGACCAAGGCAGGTAAGCCAGCGCGATGTTCTTGCCGATGGTCGGTCCATAGGCGATCGAGGTGGTGAAGGAATGGCGGCCCAGCTCGTCTGTCAGCGTCTCGCCCGTCTTGGGATCCATGACCGGCAAAGTGCCCACCGGGTATCGCGCGACACCCTTTGAATCGGTGTTGTCCG
>DASXQK010000261.1:0-3031 GCA_036493015.1 Dongiaceae bacterium
CCCTTGGCGAGCTCGCCGGGGACCAGGTTGCGCAAGGAAACGTCGTTCACCAGCATCAGCAGGCGGATATGCCCCGCCGCCTCGGCGGCGCTCACAGCCAGCGGCACATCGTCGGTGATGACGGCCACCTCCGCTTCGAAATCGATGCCATGAGCCTCGTCGACGGCTTCGATATCCTCGCAAGCGCCCAGCAGCGTGTCGGAGCCGCCCTGATACATCAGCGGATCGGTCCAGAAACTCTCGGGCAAGGTGGCGCCCCGTGCACGGCGGACCAGATCGACGTGATTCACATAGGCCGAGCCATCCGCCCATTGATAGGCACGCGGCAAGGGTGCGGCACAGGCACGAGGATCAAAGGCGAAATCGCCGGAAGCACTGCCGCGATTGAGTTTGTTGGAGACAGCGGCCAGGCGCGGGCCCAGCTCGGTCCAGTCATCCAACGCTGCCTGCAACGTGGGCGCGATCTCGCTCACCCGCACGGCGCGGGTCAGGTCACGGCTGACCACCACCAAACGGCCATCGCGGCCGCCTTCTTTCAGGCTTGCGAGCTTCATCGCTTGGCCCCCCAGCTATCGACATAGCCGGTGAATTCGACCCCATCGGAAAGCGGACCCACCTCCAGCGCGTCGCGGGCATCGAGCATCACCGCGTATTCATCCGTCGCCGTCTTCTTGGGCTGCAGCATGCCGGCCAGCGCCTTGGGATGTGGCCCATGGGTGAAACCGCAGGGATGGAAGGTCATCATTCCCGGCTTGATGTTGTCGCGGCTGAAAAAATCGCCGGCGTGATAGAAGATCACCTCGTCGAAATCGTCGTTGTTGTGAAAGAACGGCACCTTCAGCGCGCCGGGATCGCTCTCGAAGGGGCGCGGCACGAAGGTGCAGACCACGAAACGGTCGGCGACGAAGGTCGTGTGGGCCGAGGGCGGCAAATGATAGCGGTGGCTCATCAGCGGGCGGATATCGGCGACATTGAGGCGCACCGGCGTCAGATCGCCATGCCAGCCCAGCGCATCCAGCGGATTGAAGGGATATGTCACCGTCGAAATCTTGTCGCGGCGCTTGATCTGCACCCGCCATTCGCTCTCGGTCTGCTGGGCGCGGAAGGCATCGTCGATGCGCGGCATGTCGAGCACCGCCGGATCGAAGATCGCATGTTGGCCGACGAGCCCTTTCTCCGGCAGGCGATAGGAGCCGCCGGTCGCCTCGATCAGCAGGGCCCGGATCGGTTCACTGCAATCCAGCCGCCACATGGTGCCGCGCGGCAGCACGATGTAATCGCCGGCTCGCACGGCGAGATGGCCATAGTCGCAATAGAGATCGCCGGCCCCGCTATGGATGAAAATCAGCTCGTCGCCATCGGCGTTGCGGACAAGAAAATTCATGACCTTGGGCAGATGCCAGTAACGCAGCTTGGCATGGGCATTGCCCAGCACCAGCGGCGCCTGCCAGGGCGAGGCCGTCTGCGCGAGCTTCGAAAGATCGAAGGCGCGGGGCTTCAGCGGCCCTTCCCAGGCAGTCCATCCCGTGGGCGGATGGCGGTGATACATATGCGTGGCGGGGCCGAAGAAGCCCTCCTTGCCCAGTTCGCGTTCGAAGCTGCCTTTGGGCAGATCGGCATGGGCCTGGCGCGAGGTTTCACCCTCGCTGCGCGGCAGCGAAATCCAGCGGCGGCTCATCAAAACCTCCTGCCCGTGACTAGTTGATCGGCGGGGCTACTTGGTCGGCGCCAGCACGCCTCGCTATTTGTTTTGGGGCGTGAGAACGCCCCGGGCGATCTGGTCCTGTTCGATGGATTCGAACAAGGCGCGGAAATTGCCTTCGCCGAAACCCTCATCGCCCTTGCGCTGGATGATCTCGAAGAAGATCGGCCCGATCACCGTCTGGGTAAAGAGCTGCAGCAGCAGCCCGCCACCGGGCGCGCCATCCAGCAGGATGCCGTTGGCCTTCATGCGGGCGACATCCTCGCCATGGCTCCCTAGGCGCTTTTCCAGATTTTCGTAGTAGGCCGTGGGCGGCGGGGCCATGAATTTGACGCCCCGGCGCGTGAGGTCCTCGACCGTGGCATAGATATCCTCGGTGCCCAGCGCGATATGCTGGATGCCTTCGCCGCGATAGGCCTTGAGGTATTCCTCGATCTGGCTCTTGTCGTCAGCGCTCTCATTGATGGGAATGCGGATCTTGCCGCAGGGGCTGGTCATGGCGCGGCTCTTCAGGCCGGTCAGCTTGCCTTCGATATCGAAGTAGCGGACCTCGCGGAACTCGAAGAAGCGCTCGTAGAACTGCGCCCAGACATCCATGCGCCCACGATGCACATTGTGGGTCAGGTGATCGATATAGGAGAAGCCCGCCCCCTTGGGTGCGGGCAGCGGATTCAGCGCACCTTCGACGCCGACGAAATCCACGTCATAGATGCTGCCGCGGGTGCCATACCGGTCGACCAGATAGATCAGGCTGCCGCCGATACCCTCGATCGCCGGGATGTTCAACTCCATCGGTCCGGTCTTGCCCGGCACCGCCCGCGCGCCCAGCGATACGGCGCGATTGAAGGCGGATGCGGCATCTTTGACTCGGAAGGCCATGGCGCAGGCGCTCGGCCCATGCACCCGGGAGAAGGCCTGGCTGAAACTATCCGGCTCCGCATTGATGATGAAATTCACATCGCCCTGGCGATAGAGCGTCACATCCTTGGCGCGATGACGGGCCACGGCGCGAAAACCCAGCGTCTCGAACAGCTGACCCAACGCCTTGGCGTCCGGGGCGGTGTATTCGACGAATTCGAAGCCGTCGGTTCCCATGGGGTTGGACCAAGGCGTTGAAAGGGCTTGTTCGTTGACCGGCATGGCAGCCTCGCAAGAGGAATGGGGGTTACCTGTTAATTTATGATGAGTTGTGCAGCATTTCCTTGTTATCCGGACCTGACAACCGCTCGTTTTGGACATACTCTGCTAATAAATTAACAGATTGGGGCAGAATATGACCGACATAGAACTGGCCAGCAGCGACCTCAAAATCCTTCGCGTGCTCCAGGC
>DASXQK010000262.1:0-1884 GCA_036493015.1 Dongiaceae bacterium
CCTATGCCTTCGGCGATTGCCTGGTGAATTCGCTTTATGCCGCCTATCAGGCTGCACCCCAAGGCTTCGCCGAGAAGTACCTGGCGATGCTCGCCGCCGGCGGCACGCTGCGCCACAAGGAGCTGCTGGCGCCCTTCGGTCTGGATGCCGCCGATCCCAAGTTCTGGGATCGCGGCCTTACCATGATCGAGAGTCTGATCGACGAGTTGGAATAGCGTTGAGCGAAGACGACAATCTCGCTGGCCGGGTCCGTCGTTACGCGCGGGTGGGTGCTGCGGTGGGCGGGCTTGCCGCCAGGTTGGCTGGCCAGCGCTATCTGGGCGTGAAGCTCGATCGCGACCGCCATGCAGCGGATCTGGCGGCAGCACTCGGCGGCCTCAAGGGGCCGCTGATGAAGGTGGCCCAGATCATGTCCACCATTCCCGATGCGCTGCCCAAGGAATATGTGGCCGAGCTGGCGCAGCTTCAGGCCGATGCCCCGCCCATGGGCTGGCCCTTCGTCAAGCGGCGGATGAGCACGGAGCTGGGCCCCCATTGGCAGAAGCGCTTTGCCGCCTTCGAACATGAAGCGGCCGCCGCGGCGAGCCTGGGCCAGGTGCATCGCGCCACGTCGCACGAGGGCGAGCTTCTCGCCTGCAAGCTGCAATATCCCGACATGCAGTCGGCAGTGGAAGCCGATCTCAAGCAGCTGCGCCTGATCTTTTCGATCTATGAGCGCTATGACCGCGCCATCGTCACCAAGGATATCCATGCCGAGATCGCAGCCCGTCTGCGCGAGGAGCTCGATTACCGGCAGGAGGCGCGTCATATGGGCCTCTACGGCGACATGCTGGCCAAGGAAAAAGATGTCGAAGTGCCGGTGCCCCTCGAGGAATTATCGACGGGCCGGCTGCTGACGATGAACTGGCTGAAAGGCAAGCCGTTGATGGCCTTCATCAAGGCCCATGGCGATATCGAGATGCGCAACCGCGTCGCCTACAACATGTTCCGCGCCTGGTATGTGCCGTTCTATTACTACGGCGTCATCCATGGCGATCCGCATCTGGGCAACTACACGCTGAAGCCAGATGGATCAGTAAATCTGCTCGACTTTGGCTGCATCCGGATCTTCGGCGCCTCCTTCGTCAAGGGTGTCATCGATCTTTATCACGCCCTCCAGAACGACGATCGTGACCTTGCGGTCCAAGCCTATGAATCCTGGGGCTTCACCAATCTCACCAACGAGACCATCGATGTATTGAACCGCTGGGCCGGCTTCGTCTATGGACCACTGCTGGAAGACCGCACGCGGCGCATCCAGGAAAAATCATCGGGCGTCTATGGCCGCGACGTCGCCGAGAGCGTGCATGCCGATCTGCGCCGGCTGGGCCCAGTAAAGCCGCCGCGGGAATTCGTGTTCATGGATCGCGCCGCCATCGGGCTCGGCTCCGTGTTCCTGCATCTGGGCGCGGAGATCAACTGGCACCGCCTGTTCCGTGAGCTGATCGACGGCTTCGACGTCAAGGAGCTGGATCGCCGGCAGAAGAAGCTGTTGAAGAAACACGATCTGTCGGTGCCCGCTTAGCCGCGGCACTCCCCCAGCGGCCTAGCCGCGCCACGTTATCGAGCGGCCATGGGGATGGGCGAGTGCCAGCAGCGTATCCTCGCCACCCGGCCAGAGCTTCAGCCGCAATACGAACTCGTTCATGGCGGCGTCGTATTCCATGCGTAGCCAGGCAAGCGGCGTTTCTGCGGTTGCCGCGGCACCGGCCTGTGAGAGCGAGGCGATGAACGCCTCGCGCTCGGCAACCGGGAAGTACTGCATCACCACCGAGTGATAGATGACCGTCGCCTGGCCGGCGGGGCGGCCGGCAAGCTGTTCGGCGGTCCAGGTGGCGGCAGAGG
>DASXQK010000263.1:0-14914 GCA_036493015.1 Dongiaceae bacterium
GCGGCCCACGGCAAAGCCCTTGCAGATCGGATGCGCCGCCGCGGCGCTCAGCTGTCGGATAAGATCGGCTTCGGGTGCGTCGAGGCCGAGCAGCAGGATGCCGCGGCACCAGGAATCGCATCCGCGAATGGTTGCATCGAGCAGGGCCCAGCCCGCCGCGTCATTGGGGGCGGCGAGCTTCCACCAGTCCGGCTTGATGCCGAGCTTGTAAATCTCGCCCATGATCGTCGTGACCGCTTTCGCATCACCGGGGTTTTTCTTGTCGGTGATGACCTCGAGCAGCAGTTCGCGGTCTGAAGCGCGGCAAGCTTCATCCAGCATCGCGACTTGCCGGCGCTGGGCATCGGCGATTTCCGGCGGGTCGTCAGGGTGCCAAAAGATGAGACATTTGGCGACATGAGAGGCCGGCCATTCCCGCATGATGACGGCAGGATCGCGCCCGCCCTCGAAGACCAGCGGCGTATTGTCCGGCAGTTCCATCGGGCGGGCGACCCAGTGGTTTCGGTCACCGGTTTCCTCCAGCACGGCACGGCCGAAGCGCTCGTCGACCAGGATGCCAAAAGCGGGGTTGCCGCCGGCGGCGCGCCAGGCGGCGGCATAGATCAGCTTCTTGAAGTCGGCGATGCGGGAGAGCGGCTGGTTGTGTTTTTCCGCCATGCGCTCGAACTGGATACGGTGATCGAAGGCGAGCGCGCAGATCTCCGGCCAGTGACCACGCCGGGTCGTCGCCCGGTGCAGGTGATTGAGCGCCGCATCGTGGCGCAGCGCGTGTTCCGGGCTGCCATGGTCGAGGAAAAAGCGAAGTTCCTCGGCAGTCGGGCTCGCCGGGGCACAGCCATGGCGGGACACGACGAGAGCCCCGCAGGCATTGGCAAGACGGCAGGATTCCTCGATCGATTTCTCCCGCAGATAGCCACTGAGGAAACCGCTCATGAAGGCGTCGCCCGCGCCCAGCACGTTATAGACCTCGATGGGATAGCCGCCGACCACAAGCCCGTCCTCGAGCCGTGTCGGAATGGCTTCTGGAAAGGCGATACAGCCCTGATCGCCGCGTTTCAGCACGATCAGGGCCGAGGTCTGGCCGCGGATGCGGCGCAATGCCGCCAGCGTATCGGTGCTGCCGCCGGCGATGTGAATCTCTTCGGCCGTGCCGACGACGACGTCGCTGGCGGGCAGGATCGCCTGGAGCCGGCGCGTCACCTCGGCGCTGTCGACGAAGCGATTCTCACCCAGGCCGCGTCCGATGAGACCCCAGAGGACCGGGCGGTAGTCGATATCGAAGATTACCTGGCGGCCATGGCGCCGCGCGATCTCCATGGCGCGAAAATTGGCGGCGGCGGTCAGCGGCGCCGAGAAGTGAGTGCCGGTGACGACAATGGCGCTCGCCGAGGCGATAAAGGCCTCATCCACATCGCCGCTCTCGATTGCCATATCGGCACAGTTCTCGCGGAAGAAGATCAGCGGAAAGGTTTCGCGATCGCGGATGCCGAGGATGACCAGCGCCGTCAGGCGGTCCGGGTCAGTTTTTAGCGCGCGGACATCGACACCTTCGCGCACCAGCTGCTCGCGCACGAAGCGGCCCATATGTTCGTCACCCACCCGGCTGAGCAGAGCAGATTTAAGGCCGAGGCGCGCCGCGCCCACGGCAATATTGGCCGGACAGCCGCCGATATATTTGGCGAAGCTCGACATATCCTCGAGCCGGCCGCCGGTCTGCTGGCCATAGAGATCGACGGAAACCCGGCCGATGGTGATGACGTCGAGCCGCGGCTCCCTATCGAAGCTGGGCTCCATTCAAATTCCCTTGGGCTTCCAGTAATCAGCCTTGGGATCGGTGGTCCAGCGGTGCTCCTCGGTGAATTCGGGTATGCCGTAGGGATTGTCCGGCAGATGGCGGATCACCCAGGCGTAATACATGCCATAGCCGGGCGCCGCACATTGGGCGTGGTCCAGCCCGTCCAGGATCTTCACCGTGTCGAATTGGCGGACCTTCATCACCGCCTCGCCCAGCTCGGCATGGCCAAAGCCCTGGGGCTTGGTGAAGCGATAGTGATAAATCTCCGGCTGGGGATGATGATGGGGCGGATAGCTCGACCAGCGCCCTGGCATCGTCACCACCTCGCCCAGTACGAGTTCGGCATTGGGATCGGCATTGTTGCGATCGAAGATGGTGCGGACATAGCGATAGCAGGCATCGCCAACCTGGCCTTTGCCGCGATGCTCGTTCGGCACATCGGCCGGCCCATAGAAGCGGGCAGGGAAGTGCTTGCGGTTCGCGCTGGCGTAGACGGTGAACTCGCAGTCGCTTCCGGCCTTGATGCGCACCCGTTCGCCGGCCGCGACATGCAGGCAGCTTGGCGATTCCTCGAACAGGGAATGGCGCTCGAAAGAACGCGTCTCATTGCCGGCCGTGATCTCGGCCCGGCCCTGCATCAACAGCCAGGCGGTCTCGTTCTTTGGTTCGAGCGCCGCCGTTTCGCCGGCCGCGAGCTTCAACACGCCGAAGGAAATGCCGGTTGGCTCCTTGGGATCGTCGAAACGGGTGATTTCCGTCAGGCCGGCGGCAAATCCCTTGCGGTTGCTGGTGACATGAAGCGACATGGAAAACTCCGTAATCATATCATGAAATCAGATAGTTAGGGCAAACCGCGCGATCATTGGACCGTTCCAATTATGGCGACTATAGAAGCCCCGGCACGCGCCGACAACAGGGCCCCCAAAAGCCCGGGCGATGCTTGGCACTATTTCCAGACGGCGGCGGCGACGCGGCGGAAATTCCCGCCCATGACCTTGCGCACATCTTCCTCGGCATAGCCGCGGTCGAGCAGCATCTCGGTGATCTCCGGGAGCTGGCTGGGTGCAGCGACCCGCATGTTGGAGCCTTGGCCATAGCCCTCGCTCTTCGGCCAGAACTTCGGATTGGCCGCGGTCAGGCCCTCAAGATTCTCCGGCGTCCAGTCTAGCGCCACGCCGACATGATCGATGCCCACCATGTCGGCGACATAAGTGATCGCCCGCACCAACGTCGGAGTCGAGGCGACGGGATCGCCGAGGAAGAGGCCGATGCCGTTGATGCCGATCACGCCGCCGGTGCGCGCGCAGGCCTTGATCTGCTCGTCCACGATGTTGCGGCCATGCTTGTGAAGAGTGACCGGATTGGAGTGGGAGAAGATGCAAGGGGCGGTAGAGGCCTCCATCGCCTGCAGCGTCGTGCGCAATCCTGTATGAGAGCAATCGACCAGCATGCCCACGCGATTCATCTCGGCGATGACCTGGCGGCCGAAATCGGTCAGGCCCGTATCCTTGTCGTGGCAGCCGCTGCCCGCGAGATTGTTGAGGTTATAGGCGAACAGCATCTGGCGCACGCCGAGCCGGTAATAGAACGAGACCATATAGGCCTCGCCATCCAGCGAATTCATGCCCTCGATATCGAAGGCGATGGCGAGCTTGCCCTCGCGCTTGGCCGCGTCGATATCGGCGAGCGTCCGCACCAGGGTGAAGCGATCGGTGTTCTTCTCCAGCCAGGTGATGAAAGCGCCAATATTCTTGACCGTCTTCTGCCAGGGCACCACGTCATAGCCGACATTGACCGAGAGAAAGTCGACACCGGCGGCCCGCCAGTATTCGAGAATCTCCAGGTCCACCTTTGGGTCGGGCTCGAAACCGGCATGACTGTCCCAGACCAGCGCCTCGGCATGAATCTTGCGAGCGCGCTCGGACACGTTCCAGTCGGTCTTGCTGAGATCGGGCATGGTGATTTTCTCCGGCCAAAGTTTTCCCATCATCCCGATAAATCGGGGCCGCGGCAATCCGGCGCGAAATTGGCTGGAAACCGGCTGCAAAACAGGGTTACGTCGCCCATGGATTCGGCTCTGCCACCCGACCGCAGTTTCCTGTGGATCAACCGCTTGCTGCTGCTGGCGGTGGCGCTGGCCGGCATTGCCCATGTCGCCTTCCTGCCGCCTTTCGAGGGCTTCGACGAGACGAATCACTTCTCCTATATCCAGCAGATTGCCGATACCGGCACGATTCCCCGATATGGCATCGACAAGGCGTCCAGCGATGTCGATTCATACCCCGGCCCGCGGCATTACTCGCCCAGCCCGCCTTATGACAATGTCGGCGGGCTGACCTATCGCAGCTTCTTCAACGGCAGTTCTGTGCCGAGCCTGACTCCGGAGGGTGGGCTCGCCTACAGGCCGGGACGCTCGGTGAATGCGGAGGCCCAGCATCCGCCGCTCTATTACCTGTTGATGGCGCCGGTCTATCTGTTGGCCAAAAGCTGGAGCTGGCCCAGCGCGTTCCTGCTGCTGCGGCTGGCCACCTGGACGCTCGCCTTTGCCGGTTTCGTTATCGGCTGTCGCGCTACCCAGCAGGCTCTGATGACGTTGAAGGTCTCGCCGCGGCTCTGCCTGCTGGCTGCCTTATGGCCCTTCCTGTTCGCCGAGTTCTTTCCCGAGATGGCACGGATCGGCAATGACGGCCTCTGCATGCTGCTCATGGGAATCGCCTGGTGGCTGATGTTGCGCCTGTTGGCCGACCGCAGGATCGGTACCGCGCTGTGGCTGGGGCTGATTCTGGGCCTTGGCCTGCTGACCAAAGCCTTCTTCGTGCCGATCCTGGTGGGCTGTGCCGGGCTGCTCTGTTTTCATGAGTTGCGCGAGCGCGATGGCCGGCAGATCCGCAATGCCGCGATCCTGCTGGTCAGTGCCTGTGTGGTCGGCGGCGGCTGGTATCTCTATCGCTACCTGACGGTGGGCAATTTTATCGTCGCCAATGACATCATGGCCGTGCAGCAGCATGGTTCCGTCCTGACGCAGATCATCAACAGCGTGGGTCTCGGCGGCGTATTGCGCGGCATCGGCCAGTTGACGGTAAGCTTCGCCTGGGCCGGGACCTGGTCCTATGGCCGCTTTCCGCCGATCTTTACCCTGCCTGTGATCCTGCTGGCGCTGCTGCCGCTGTTCAACTGGCTGATCAAGCTGCGCTGGGCGCCGACACCGGTGATCGCCCCGCTGTTTGTGGTCACGCCCATGTTGCTGGGGCTGGGCTACTACATGCTGACCCAGATCGCCCGCGGTCCGGCGGCGTCGGGCACACCGGGCTGGTATCTGCATATCATGGCGGGGCCACTGAGCCTGGCGCTGGTCATGGGCTGGCGCCAGCGCATCATCCTTGCCGCCCTGGCCGCCTATGCCCTTGCCTACCATGCCGTGCTCTGGGCGATGCAGCTCTCGCTCTTCAGCGGCTGCGCGTTCAAGGCGGGTGACTACAAATATACCCAGTTCGATCTGGGCAATTGTTTCATCCTGCCCGACCGCCTGGCGGTGCTGGGCGAGCCGCTGCTGGGCAGTCTTGCCTTGGCGGCAACGATTGTGGCGGGGATTGTCGCGGCTTTGCGCTGGCGCCATGCCGCTGCCGCTTGATGGCGGCGGGCGGGTGCCTGTCGCAGCGGGGAAAGCCCTCGTCGGATTGAGGCCTTGCCTCACCCCGGCCCTTGGATAAACATCCGCCGGCGCTTTTGAGCGTTATTTCAAGGAGCCAGCGATGGCCACAGGCATGATGCGCGCGCTGGTCAAGCGCAAGCCCGCGGAAGGCATCTGGATGGAACAGGTGCCAGTCCCCAAGGTCGGCACCAACGAGGTGCTGATCAAGGTGGAAAAGACCGCGATCTGCGGGACCGACCTGCATATCTACAAATGGGACGAGTGGTCCCAGCGCAACATCACGCCGGGCCTCATCATCGGTCATGAGTTCGTCGGCCGGATCGTGGAAATGGGCCCGGGCGTCGACAATTATCAGATCGGCGACCGTGTTTCGGCGGAAGGCCATGTCACCTGCGGCCATTGCCGCAATTGCCGCGCCGGCAGGCGCCACCTTTGCACCCATACGCGCGGCATTGGCGTCAACATCCCCGGCACCTTTGCCGAATATGTGGTGGTGCCGTCTTCCAATCTCTGGCTGATCCCGGCGCAAATCCCCTCGGAGATCGCGGCTTTTTTCGATCCCTATGGCAACGCCACCCATTGCGCGCTCTCCTTCGACATGGTGGGCGAGGATGTGCTGATCACCGGGGCCGGACCCATCGGCATCATCGCCTCGGGCATCTGCCGCTATCTTGGCGCGCGCCATGTGGTGGTGACCGATGTGAACGATTACCGCCTGGGTCTCGCCGCCAAGATGGGTGCGACGCACACGGTCAACGTCAAGAACGAGACCCTGGCCGATGCGATGAAGAAGCAGGACATTCAAGAAGGCTTCGATATCGGCCTGGAGATGTCCGGCAATCCGCAGGCCTTCAACGACATGCTGCATCACATGTATCACGGCGGACGGGTAGCGCTGCTCGGCATCCTGCCCTCCAAGACCCAGATCGACTGGGACCAGGTGATCTTCAAAGGCCTGCATCTCAAGGGCATCTACGGCCGCGAGATGTTCGAGACCTGGTACAAGATGACCCAGATGGTGCTCGGCGGCCTGGATCTGCGCCCGGTGCTGACCCATCACATTCCCATCGACGAGTTCCAGAAGGGCTTCGATCTGATGGCCAGCGGCCAGTGCGGCAAAGTCGTCTGCGCCTGGATCTGACGCCATGATCTCAAAGGCCGAACCGCTGAATCACCGCCTTGCCGGCGAGATCGAGCGCATCCGCCAGGATTCGCTGTTCAAGGAAGAGCGGATCATCACCAGCCCGCAGGGCGCCCATATCAAGGTGACGCCCGGCCGCGAAGTGCTGAATTTCTGCGCCAATAATTATCTCGGCCTTGCCAACCACCCGGCGATCATCGCTGCTGCCCATAAGGCTCTCGACGATCACGGCTTCGGGCTTGCTTCCGTGCGCTTCATCTGCGGCACGCAGGATCTGCACAAGCAGCTCGAGCGCACTATCGCCGGATTCCTCGGGATGGCGGATGCGATCCTCTATTCCTCCTGCTTCGATGCCAATGGCGGTCTGTTCGAGACGCTGCTGGACGAGCAGGATGCGATCATCAGCGATGCGCTGAACCACGCCTCCATCATCGACGGTATCCGGCTTTGCAAGGCCAAGCGCTACCGCTACCGCCATGCCGACATGGGCGAGCTGCGCGAACAGCTGATCCAGGCGAAGGATGCGCGCACGCGCCTGATCGCCACCGACGGCGTCTTCAGCATGGATGGCGATATCGCGCCGCTACAGGAGATCGTGAAACTTGCGCGCGAGCATGACGCGCTGGTCATGGTCGATGATTCTCACGCAAGCGGCTTCGTGGGCAAACGCGGGCGGGGTACGCCAGAACATTGCGGCGTCGAGGGCAAGATCGACATCATCACCTCGACCCTGGGCAAGGCGCTGGGCGGCGGCTCGGGTGGTTTCGTAGCATCCGGCCGCGAGGTCATCACCATGCTGCGCCAGCGCTCACGGCCTTATCTTTTCTCCAACACCCTGCCGCCGGCGATCGCCGGCGCCGGTGTTGCCGCCTTCGATCTGCTGGACAAGGCGGATGATCTGCGCAGCAAGCTGCGCGAGAACACCGCCTATTTCCGCGAGCGGATGAAGGCCGCGGGCTTCGACATCAAGGCGGGCGAACACCCGATCGTCGCCGTCATGCTGTATGAATCGACCATCGCCCAGCAGCTCTCCGCCGCCCTGCTCGATCTCGGCATCTATGTGATCGGCTTCTTTTATCCCGTGGTGCCCAAGGGGCAGGCCCGTATCCGGGTCCAGATCTCGGCCGCCCATGAGCGCGCCGATCTCGACCGCGCCATCGCAGCCTTCAGCGACGCGGGCAAGAAACTGGGCGTGATCTAGGTTCTTGATCGGGCTGGCAAAGTGTCTGATCGCCTCAAGTTGAGAAAACCTGAGGCGTGAATCAGCCGTTATTTTTTTAAAAATTAGTGCAAGATTCACGGATCAGGTTGCTTCAACCTGATCCGATCTTGCTCTAGCGGGCCGGTCGCGCCACAGTCGCCGCGTGAGCCAAGCGAGCGCCCATCATCCGCTGTTCCGGCCTTGGTCCTCTCTGACCCGGCTGGTGGTCGCCGTTGCCGTGGGGCTGGCGGCCGAGCTTCTGCTGCGCCAGGTATTGCGGCCCTCCCTTGCGGCCATCCTGGCCTGGGATGCGGCGGTGGCCTGTTTCCTGTTCCTGACCTATGGGGTTATAGCCGATCGCAGCATCGATTCCATTCGGCGCCGGGCGGCGCGGCTCGACAACCGAGCCTGGGTCATGATGCTGCTGACGGTGGCGGCGGGCTGCATCAGCCTGTTCGGCTTGGCGCTCTGCCTGCGCGGGGCCGATGGCGCGTTGCCGGACCAGCCGGTGTTGCGGCTGGTGCTTGCCGGCCTCACCGTGCTGGGCTCTTGGTCGCTGATCCACACGATCTTCGCCCTGCATTACGCCCATCTCTTTTATGGCACTGCAGCGGGTGGGCTGATCTTTCCCGGTGGCGGCGATCCGAATTATTGGGACTTCCTCTATTACGCCTTCGTCATCGGCATGACCTGCCAGGTCTCCGATGTGCAGGTGGCCTCACCACAGCTGCGCCGGCTGACCCTGTTGCATGGCGTGCTGTCGTTCTTCTTCAACACGGTGATCCTGGCGCTCGCGGTCAGCGTCGGCGCCGGGCTGATCTAACTTCCGGCAGGCTCCCGCCGGCCGCGCGCGCCGCCACGCCGCCGCCCGCCGGCCTCACGCAATTCCTCAGCCGAATAGCGCGCCGTCTCATGCAGCAGACGGATCAACTCGCCGCGCGGGGTCTCGGCGAAGGGCGGGCCGGGCAGGCCATGGCGCTCGATCAGGGTAGCGGCAGCATTCGCCGGCTCGACGCGATCTTTGAGTTCCAGTAACCAGGAGAGCAGCACGTCGCGCGCCGGTCCGGGGAATTCCTCGCCCATGGCGAGGACCTGGCGGATCAGGCCCTGCGGATCTTCGGCTTCCTGGGCCGTCATGCGAGCGGTCCTCCGGCTGCGACGCGGGCGAGGTCAGCCTCGATCATCATGGCGATCAGTTTTTCAAAGTCGAGGGTCGCGCGCCAGCCGAGCTCGCGCGCCGCCTTGGCAGGATTGCCGACGGTCTGGGTGATATCCGCCGGACGATAAAAGGCAGGGTCGACCTTTACCAGCACCCGGCCGGATTTGCGTTCGATGCCCTCGGCAGCACTGCCGCTGCCGCGCCATTCGATGGCCAGATCGACACAGGCGGCTGCCGTCTCGATCAACTGGCGCACGGTATGGGCGACACCGGTCGCGAGCACAAAGTCATCGCCCCTGGGCTGCTGCACCATGCGCCACATGCCCTCGACATAATCGCCGGCGAAGCCCCAGTCGCGCGCGGCGTCGAGATTGCCGACTTGTAGCGTCACGCTCTGGCCGGCGGCCATGCGCGCGAAGGCGAGCGTGACCTTGCGGGTGATGAACTGCGCGGGACGCAGCGGCGATTCGTGATTGAACAGGATGCCGCAGGAAGTGTGCAGACCATGAGCCTCGCGGTAATTGACCGTGATGTGGTGGCCATAGAGCTTGGCGATCGCATAGGGGCTGCGCGGATGAAACGGCGTCTCCTCGTCCTGGGGGGAGATTTTCGCGTTGCCGAAAAGCTCGGAGGTCGAAGCCTGATAAAAGCGCGCCTTCGCCCGGCTGTTGCGCAGCGCCTCCAGGATTCGCGCCACGGCAAGGCCGGTGACCTCGCCGGCATAGATCGGCTGCTCGAAGGAGGCGTGGACGAAGCTCTGAGCCGCGAGATTATAGATCTCGTCCGGCGCCACACGGTCGAGCACGCGCTGGATCTGGCCGGAGTCGGTCAGCTCGAGCTGGACGATGGTGAGGTCGCCGGCAACGCCCAGCCAATCCAGGCGGGCGCGTTCGGTGGGCTGCTGGGCGCGTTCGGTGCCGAACACATGATAGCCCTTGGCCAGCAACAGACGTGCCAGATAGGCGCCGTCCTGGCCGGTAACGCCCGTTATCAATGCGGTTTTTGCCATGGCTCGCCGGGCTAGATCGCATGGCGGGCCCCGATTTGCAACCCGAGCGCGCACATGATGCTAGGCTGGCCCCATTGTGAAACATCGATGAGCGGCGGGCGATGAGCGACGACAGGCTGGCAACCGAGACCTGGGTCAAGGCGCATATTCATCGCCTGAACGTCGAGGGAATTGCCGCCGTGGTCGTGCGCCGGGGCGAGGCCATGGGCGGCAGCCTGGTCCTGAAACTGAACCAGCGCGATCTCGGCTGCCGCCTGCTGACCCAGGCGCGGGTGCCGGATGGCTCGCTGGGATGGCTTGCCGCCTTCGAAGGCAAGTTCGTGGGGGAAGCGGAGGCCGATGCCTATATCGCCCGCGCGGTAAAGCGCGATCCCGACCTTTGGGTCGTCGAGATCGACGACCGCGCCGGGCGGCATTTTTTCGAGGGGAAAGTGATGTAGGCCGCAGTCCTGGATCAACGGCCCCCTCACCTCGATCCTCTCCCCCATGAAGCATGGTGGAGAGGAGGAGGAGGAAGAAGAACGATCTCTCCGACTTCCTCTCCCGCTTGCGGGAGAGGGTTGGGGTTGGGGGTGAGGGTGCTACGGAATCCTGACGATGATCTTGCCGATCACGGCGCGGTCGGCCATACGCTGCAGGCCCTGGCGGAAATCGGCCAGCTCGATGACGCTGTCGATGACCGGCAGCACTTCCCTCGAGGCCATCTTGGCAAGACCCTCGGCAACATTGCGCAGGTTGCAGCCGAAGGAGCCGAAAATATGGAGCTGCTGTTGAAACACCTGGAACAGGTTCGTCTCGGCCGTAATGCCGCTGGTGGAGCCGCAGGTGACCAGCCTGCCGCCGCGCTTTAGCGCCAGCAGGCTGCCGGCCCAGGTATCGGGCCCGACATGCTCGAAGACCACATCGACGCCTTTTTTGCCGGTCTGTCGCCGGGCCCAGCTTTCGAACCGATCCTTGCGGTAGTTCAGCACCGCGTCGGCGCCCAGCGCCTGGACACGCGGAATCTTCTCGTCGCTGCCCACGGTCGCCAGCACGCGCGCACCCGTTGCCTTGGCCATCAGCACGGCGGTGCTGCCGATGCCGCTGGCGCCGGCATGCACCAGGATCGTCTCGCCGGCCAAAAGGCGGGCATTGTCGTAGAGCATATGCTGCACGGTGCCGAAGGTGACGGGTGCCGTGGCGGCTTCTTCCCAGCTGACGCCATCGGGCACCAGCACCGTCTGGCGTGCCGGCAGTTTCACGAATTGCGCGGCGAGGCCATCACGGTGGAAACCCATGATGCCGCCTTCCTCGATATTCTCGCAGAGATTTTCGCGGCCGGAGAGGCAGGAGGCGCAACGGCCGCAGACGACCCCGGCGAACAAAACGACGCGATCGCCCGGTTTGCGATTGGCAACGCCGGGCCCGACAGCGGCGACTTCACCCGCACCCTCGACGCCGGCGATGATAGGGAGCTTGCGCTTGGCAAAGGCCATGCCGCGGAAGCCCCACAGGTCGATATGGTTGAGGGCGACAGTCTTCATGCGCAGGACGACCTCGCCCGCCGCCGGCGCCATGGGCTCCGGCGCGTCTTCGAGCGCCAGACGCCCGTCCTCGATCAATTTAAGCGCTTGCATGGCGTCTAGGCCGCACCCAGCACGAGGCTGACGTTCTGGCCGCCGAAGCCAAAGGAGTTCGACAGCACGGTGCGCGGCTTTGCCGGGCGCGCCACGTTGGGCACGACGTCGAGCGGTATGGCCGGATCCGGCTGATTGTAATTGATGGTGGGCGGCAGCAGCTGATTGCGAATCGTCAGGATCGAGAAGGCAGCCTCCAGCGCGCCTGCGGCAGTCAGGGTATGACCGATCATCGATTTGTTCGAGCTGATGGGAATGCGGCCCGCGCGTTCGCCGAACACCTGCTGGATGCAGAAGGCCTCCATCTTGTCGTTTTCCGGCGTGCCGGTGCCATGGGCGTTGATGTAGTCGACATCGCCGCCCTCAAGGCCGGCATCGTCCAGCGCCTCGCGCATGCAGCGTATGATGGCGCCGCCGTTGGGATTGCTGCGGGTGCGGTGAAACGTGTCCGCGGCTTCGCCGCAACCCAGCACATAGCCCAGGATGGCGGCGCCCCGCGCTTTTGCCGCCTCAGGATCCTCCAGCACCAGGGCGGCACCGCCTTCGGCCATGATGAAACCGTCGCGATTCCTGGAGAAGGGCTTCGCTGCCTGCGCCGGTTCGTCATTGGCGGTGGAGAGAGCCGAAAGCAGGGAAAACCGGATGAGCGTCTCCGGCTGGATCGAACCGTCGGTACCGATGCAAAGCGCTGCCTTGCAGGCGCCGCGGCGAATCGCCTCCACGCCCAGCTGGATCGCCGAGGCGCCGGAGGCGCAGGCAGTCGTAAGGGTGATGGGCGATCCCTCGGGCCCAAACTCCTGCTTCAGGCGCAGCGCGATGCCGGCGTTAAGACTGCTGGTATGCAGCCGCTCGTGGCCCTCGATCGCTGCCTCGGCCAGACCTGCATAGCTGACGGCGGATCCCTGCCGGGCCAGCTCGAAACGCTTGTTCCAGTCCACGTCCACGGGCGGGCCGGCAAGGAACATCTGACCGGGGAAGGCACCCGGCTCACCGATGGCGCTTTCGTCCAAGGCCTCGCGCGCCGCCAGGCGGGCCATCTCGTGGCTCAGCGCGGGTGCATCAAACGGATCCAGATCCAAATAGTCGACCGATCCGCCGATCGTCGTGCGCAGCCCGTTGATGGGAAACCGCGTCAGCCGGTGGATGCCCGATTCACCGGCCGAGAGCCGGCGCCAATTTTCGGCCTTGCCCTGGCCCAGCGAGGTCACCATGCCGATGCCGGTAACGGCGATGGGCTTGCTGGCTGTCTTGCTCATGTAATCCTCTCGATCAACGCCGTTCCCTCGCCGCGGTAATGTCCCCAGCCGGTGACGAGCATGCGTTCCATCGTTTCCGATCGCCGCGCCTCGATTGTGTCGGCGGGGAAACCGGCGAACGCCAAAGGCGGGAACAGGCTGCCCTGTTCGAGGCAGGTGATAGCAAGACCCAGATTGGTAAGGAAAGAGGCTTCCATCGTGTGGCCCAGCGCTGCAGACGTGCCGCGCACCGGGCCGACTTCGGGATGGCGCGCCAGGAACTCGTGCTCCTCGGCGGTGATCGCGCTTCCGCCGCAGGCCCCGCTCATTGTGGCCGATATGCCGAGGCCACGCTCCTCGGCGATTTTCTTCAACTGGCGCTCGGCCTCGCGCGCCGCACTGGCGGGCCGGCGATCGGAGTATCCGGCTTCGACCGCCGAAAGCCGGGCGAGACCGCGCATGCCGCGTCCTTGCGCATGCTCACGCGCTTCAATGACCAGGAATGCGCCGACGCTGCCCACCGCGACACCCCTGTTGGGACGCTGCCAGAGGGGTGGCACCGGCGTCTCGCGCAACAACCCGAAAGGCTCGAACATCATTAGTGCTTCGGGTCTGACGGCGTTGAAGGCGCTGCCGACGAGGAACAGATCGCCCTGTCCGGCGCTAACGCGCTCGAAGGCGATGCGCGTTGCATCGAGCCCGGCGGATTCTTCGCCCATGAACGTGCGGCTGGATCCCGATACACCATGGACGATGGAGATATTGCCGGCGAACAGGTTGGGCAGCTGCGCCAGGAACAGCGTGGGGCGCAGATTGGTCGCCAGCATCTCGTTGAGCCAGCTGTCGGCGTTCGGCGTCGAGGCATATGTGGCCAGGACCTGCTCATCCACGGCGACATCGCGTTCACCGCCCGGCGAGGCCACGATCAAATGGGTGCGGGCGAGCAGCGCCTCGTTCCCCGCAACTCCGGCTTCGCTCAAGGCCATGCCCGCGGCGTAGCAGCCGTAATGCATCAGCGGGCCCATGGCGCGCTGGTCGCCCTTGCGGGGGATGAACTTGTCGAGATCGAGCGGCACCATGGGGTAGACGGGGTGGGGTGCCAACGTGGTGGTGTCGGCGCGGTTCTGCCAGCCTTCCGGTTTTGCCAGGCTCTCCCAATGGGCGGCCCGTCCTTCGCCCAGGGTGGAGATCAGGCCGCAGCCGGTGATCCAGACGTCGCGCTTCATGGCGCCAGGCGCAATCGCTTAGGCCTGCATCGGCGCATCGAGGCCAAGCCGCCGCACATGCTCCAGCATCAGTTCCCGCATGGCGGGGCTGGGGAACGGCAGGGTGCGAAACCGTATGCCCGCCTCGGCCACCGCACCTGCCTCCGTGCGCAGCTCGGCCTTGGTCACCGCGAAGCCGGAGCCCAGATGAACCAGGCTGGCGCTGACGCTCAGTGCCGTACCCGGCTCGACGAAGCGGCGCATCTTGGCGGTCTCTATCTGGGCCAGAAACGGCATGCGTTGATACTTCTCCAGGACCAGGATCAGGTGGCCCGCCGTCTGGGCCATGCATTCCACCATCAGCACGCCGGGCAGGATCGGATATCCCGGAAAATGGCCCTCAAATACCGTGGAGTTTTGCGGCACCTGGGCCCGCGCGGTGATGGTACCGGCTTCGATATCGACCGTTTCCACCCGGTCGACCATCTGGAAATATTCAAGGCGCATGTCGCCGGGCCATCAGGCTGGATGAACGCGGCCAGGCGGTCAGGCAGGCTTTGCCGCGCTCAACTCATCGATGCGGGCGCAGAGATTGCTCATGACGAAATAATCATCGGCGGTCGCTTTGCCTTCGTTGACGTCCTGCATCCATTTCTCCAGCGGCATCTTGATCGAGAAGCGCTTGTCGATGGCGAAGGTGACGTCCAGGAAGTCCAGGCTGTCGATGCCCAGGTCATTGATCGTATGCGAGGTCGGCAGAATTTTCGCCCGATCGATATTGCAAGTCTCCGCAATGATATCGGCAACGGCGTTAAAGGTATCTTGCATGATCTTCCGATGCTGGTTTTCAAGGGGAGGCAGAATCGGGGAGAATTTAGGCATATCCCCCGGAAATCGCAAT
>DASXQK010000264.1:0-5898 GCA_036493015.1 Dongiaceae bacterium
CCGACGCCACGGCCAAGGCGCTGGCCTGTTACGAGCCGATCTATTGGATCCTCGGCGGCCGGCCCAAGGAAAACGGCCTCGACGGGCTCGAGCCCTTTTATCCGCGCATCGCGCGCGCCTATCTGATCGGCGAGGCGGCCGCCGCCTTCGGCAAGACGCTGGATGCCCACCATGTCGCAACCCGCCAATGCGGCACGCTGGATCGCGCCGTGGCCGCGGCGGCGGAAGATGCGGCCCGTGAGAAGCGTGCCCATGCGGTGGTGCTGCTCTCACCCGCCGCTGCATCGTTCGACCAGTTCGCGAATTTCGAGGAGCGGGGCAATCGCTTCCGCCAGCTCGTGAGCGGCCTGACGCATAAGGCAGGTCGCGCATGAACGGTTTCGCGCGCACCGACCGCAGCGTCATGGGCCTCTGGTGGTGGACCGTCGACCGCTGGAGCCTCGCGGCGCTGATCCTGCTGATGGGCGTGGGCGCGCTGCTGGTGCTGGCGGCAAGCCCGGCGGTGGCAATCCATCTGAAGCTCGATTCCTTCTATCTCGTGCGCCATCACTTCGCCCTGCTGGTGCCGGCCGCCATCATGATGGTCGCGATCTCGCTGATGACGCCGCTGGGCATCCGCAGGCTTGCCGTCATCGGCCTGATCGTCGCACTGGCACTGACCGCCATCACCCTGGTGGGCGGCACCGAGATCAAGGGGGCGAGGCGCTGGATCGACCTGCTTGGTCTTTCGATCCAGCCCTCCGAATTCGTCAAGCCCTGCTTTGCCGTAGTCGCCGCCTGGATGTTCGCCGAGCAGCACGGCAAACGCCGCCTGCCGGGCAATGCGATCTCCATCCTGCTCTATCTGATGATCGTGGCGCTGCTGATGGCACAGCCGGACTTCGGAATGACCTTCGTCATCTCCATCACCTGGTTCGCGCAATTTGTTCTCGCTGGCCTGCCTTTGCTGTGGGTCGGCGGGCTTGCCGTGGTGGGCGTCGGCGGGATCATCGGTGCCTATTACATGTTCCCCCACGTCACAACCCGCATCGACGGATTCCTGAATCCCGCCGGCGGCGACACCTACCAGGTCGATCGCTCGCTTGAGGCCTTCGTCAATGGCGGGCTCTACGGCGTCGGGCCCGGCGAGGGCACGGTCAAGCAGGTGCTGCCCGATGCCCATTCGGATTTCGTCTTTGCTGTGGCGGGCGAAGAGTTCGGCTTCATCGCCTGCCTGCTGATCGTCCTGCTATTCGCCTTCATCGTGCTGCGCGGCTACACGCGCCTGCTACGCGAAACCAACATGTTCGTGCTGCTGGCCGCATCCGGGATCATCACCGATTTCGGCCTGCAGGCCTTCATCAACATGGCCTCGACCCTGCATCTGATGCCGACCAAGGGCATGACCCTGCCGTTCATCAGCTATGGCGGGTCCTCGCTGTTGGCTCTGGCACTCGCCATGGGCATGTTCCTGTCGCTAACGCGCCGGCGCTCGGGCGATGGAGCGCTGACATGAGCGCGCTCATCTTGCTCGCCACCGGCGGCACCGGCGGCCATATGTTCCCGGCCGAAGCGCTGGCCGGCACCCTGCTTGGCCGCGGTTATCGCGTCGGCCTGGTTACCGACATCCGCGGCCGCGGCTTCGGCGACCGGCTGCCGGAGGTTGGCGTCCACCGCATCAGTGCCGGCGGCCTTGCCGGCGGCGGCATCATGCGCCGCGCCCAGGGCATGCTGAGCCTTTCCTGGGGATTCCTGCAGGCGCGTGGCCTGGTGCGGCGGCTGGCGCCACGCATGGCGGTGGGTTTCGGCGGCTATGCCTCGGTCCCCACCATCTTGGCCGCCCAACGCGCCGGCATCGCGACATTGCTGCATGAGCAGAACGCGGTGCTGGGCCGGGCCAACCGGCTGCTCGCGCCCCGCGCACGCATGATCGCGACATCCTTTGCCGATACGAAGCTGCTGGACGAGACACGCGCAACCTTCACCGGCAATCCGGTGCGCAGCGTGATCGCCAGTCTGGGCGAGCGGCCCTATCCCGAGATCACTGAGGCATTCCATATACTGGTCACCGGCGGCAGCCAGGGCGCGCGGGTCTTCGCCCGGCTGATGCCCGCCGCGATCGCCCAGCTGACTCCCGCCCAGCGCCAGCGCCTGTCGCTGGCCCAGCAATGCCGGCCGGAGGATCTGGAACCGACCCGCGCCGCCTACGCGCCGCTCGGCCTTCGCGTCGAGCTCGCAGCCTTCTTCGAGAACATGGCCGAGCAGCTGGGCCGCGCCCATCTGGTGATCGCGCGCAGCGGCGCTTCCACCGTGGCCGAGCTCGCCGCCGCCGGCCGGCCCGCCATTCTGATTCCCTATCCCCACGCGACCGACGATCACCAGACGGCCAACGCCATCGGCTTCTGCGGTGCGGGTGCCGGCTGGCTGATGCCCGAGGCGAGCGTGACGCCGGAGATGATCGCCGAGCGGCTGCGCTCGATCCTTTCCTTTCCCGCCGGGCTCAAGACCCGCGCCGCCGCGGCGCGCCAGGCCGGTGCCCGCGATGCAGCGCTGCGTCTGGCCGATCTCGTGGGGAAATTCGCGCCCGCCAACGGCGTGAAAGCCACGCAGGTGGCGGCATGAGAGCGCTTCCGCTGGAAATCGGCCTGATCCATTTCGTGGGGATCGGCGGCATCGGCATGAGCGGCATCGCAGAGATTCTGCACAACCTGGGTTACCAGGTTCAGGGCAGCGACCTCGCCGACAATTACAACGTCAAGCATCTGCGCGAACGCGGCGTGAGCGTGGCCATCGGCCATGCCGCCGAGAATCTGGGCGATGCCGCGGTGGTCGTCGTCTCTTCCGCCGTCAAGGCGGATAACCCCGAGCTGGTGGCTGCCCGCCAGAAGCAGCTACCCATCGTGCGCCGGGCCGAAATGCTGGGCGAGCTGATGCGTCTCAAATGGTCG
The DNA here is from genome assembly GCA_036493015.1 of Dongiaceae bacterium. Lineage (GTDB taxonomy): Bacteria > Pseudomonadota > Alphaproteobacteria > Dongiales > Dongiaceae > DASXQK01. The sequence goes on from DASXQK010000264.1 coordinate 2,928, forward strand.
GTCGCCGTCGGCGGAACCCATGGCAAGACCACCACGACCTCGCTGGTCGCAGCCCTGCTGGAAGGGGCCGGCTTCGACCCCACCGTCATCAACGGCGGGATCATCAACAATTACGGAACCAACGCCAGGCTTGGCGCCGGCGACTGGATGGTGGTGGAGGCCGATGAATCCGACGGCACCTTCACCAAGCTGCCGGCCACCATCGCCGTCGTCACCAACATGGATGCCGAGCATCTCGACTTCTACGGCACAGTAGAGGCGATGAACCGCGCCTATGAGCAGTTCGTCGAGAACATCCCCTTCTACGGCTTTGCCATCCTCTGCCTCGACCACCCGGTGGTACAGGCGATGATCGGCCGCATCAACGACCGCCGCATCGTGACCTACGGGCTCAGCCCGCAAGCCGATGTGAAGGCGCTGGATATCAAGATCGATCCGACCGGCGCCACCTATGACGTCGCCATCGCCGCACGCGGCAACACGCCCGCGCGCCTGATCCGCAACCTGCGCCTGCCCATGATGGGCCAGCACAATGTGCAGAATTCACTGGCCGCCATCGCGGTCGCCCACGAGATGGGCGCCAATGACGAGGTGATCCGCAAGTCGCTGGCAGGATTCGGCGGCGTCAAGCGGCGCTTCACGCGCACCGGCGAAGTGGACGGCATCACCATCATCGACGATTACGGCCATCATCCGGTCGAGATCGCCGCCGTGCTGCGCGCCGCGCGCGCGGCGACCAAGAGCAAGGTCATCGCCGTGGTGCAGCCGCATCGCTATACGCGCCTGGCCAATCTGTTCGAGGAATTCTGCACCTGCTTCAACGACGCCGACGAGGTGATCGTCGCCGATGTCTATGCCGCGGGTGAAGCGCCCATCGAAGGCGTCGACCGCGATGCGCTGGTCGAAGGGCTGATCAGTCATGGCCATCGCCATGTGGCGGCCCTGCCAAGCGCGGCCGATCTGGCGCCGCTGGTCAATTCGCGTGCGGCACCGGGCGACCTCGTCGTGTGTCTTGGCGCCGGCAACATCACGCAATGGGCTCATGCGCTGCCCGATGAACTCGCGAAGCTGCGCCGGTCTTCGGCAAAGGCGGCCAAATGATCATGGCCTATCGCCGCACCATGCCTCTGATCGAGCGCCTGCCAAAGGTTCGCGGACGGTTGACTGAAAACGCACCGCTCTCGGGCATCACCTGGTTTCGCGTCGGCGGCCCGGCGGAAGTCATGTTCCGCCCGGCCGATCGCGACGACCTCGCCGATTTTCTTGGCCGCGTGCCGCGCGACGTGCCGGTCACCGTCATCGGGGTGGGCTCCAACCTTCTCGTGCGCGATGGCGGCGTGGCAGGCGTGGTGCTGCGCCTCGGCCGCGGCTTCGCCGAGATCGACGTGAAGGGAACCGATGTCCGCGTCGGTGCCGCGGCCCTCGACATCAACGTCGCGCGCATGGCGGCCGATGCGGGCCTGGCCGGCCTCGAATTCCTCTCCGGCATTCCCGGCACCATGGGTGGCGCGCTGCGCATGAACGCCGGCGCCTATGGCCGCGAGCTGGTGGATGTGATCAGCGCTGGTGAGGCGCTCGACCGCCAGGGCCGGCTGCACAAACTCGACAAATCCGCGCTGGGCCTGAGCTATCGCCACAGCGCCGTGCCGGAAGACTGGATCTTTTTAAGCGCCGAGCTGAAGGCCGAGGCGGGCGATCGCGCCAAAATCACCGCCAAGCTCGCCGATATCCAGGCGGCGCGGGAAGCGAGCCAGCCGATCCGCTCGCGCACCGGCGGCAGCACCTTTGCCAATCCCGCCGGCCACAAGGCCTGGCAGCTGATCGACCAGGCCGGTTGCCGCGGTTTGCGCATCGGCGGCGCCATGGTGTCGGAGAAACACACGAATTTCCTGATCAACACCGGCAGCGCGACGTCCGCCGATATCGAGACCCTGGGCGAGACCGTGCGCCGGCGCGTACGCGAGATGAGCGGGATCGAATTGCGCTGGGAGATCCGGCGCATTGGTGACGCTGGGGGGGCCCCATGAGCAAGCACGTGGCCCTGCTGATGGGCGGCCGCTCGGCCGAGCGCGAGGTCTCGCTGGTCAGCGGCCAGGCCTGCCTCAAGGGATTGCGTGAAAAGGGCTATGAGGTCGACGTCATCGACGTGCGCGATGACATGAGCGCACTGCTCGCCGCCCTCGATCCAAAGCCCGACGTCGTCTTCAACGCCCTCCACGGACGCTATGGCGAGGATGGCCGCGTGCAGGGCCTGCTCGACCTGCTGGGCCTGCCCTATACCCATTCCGGCGTGCTGGCTTCGGCACTCGCCATGGACAAGCCGCTGGCCAAACAGGTCTTCAGTGCCGTGGGCCTGCGCTGTCCCGAAGGCAAGGTGATCGGGCTCGATCAACTCGCCAAGGGCGATCCGATGGCCCGGCCCTTCGTGGTAAAGCCGACCGCCGAAGGCTCCAGCGTCGGCGTTCGCATCGTGCGCCAGGGCGACAACCTGCCGCCGCTGGGCAGTTCCGGCTGGCAGTTCGGCGCAGAGGTGCTGGTCGAGCGCTATATCCCGGGCCGAGAGCTGACCGTCGCCGTCATGGGCGGTGAAGCGCTGGCGGTGACCGAGCTTCGTCCCCATGCGGGCTTCTACGATTACGAAGCCAAATATACCGAGGGCAAGACGGACCACATCGTCCCCGCCCAAGTTCCCCCTGCCGTGGGCGAGGCCGCCAAGCATATGGCTGTGGCAGCCCACACGGCGCTCGGCTGCCGCGGCATCACCCGCAGCGATTTCCGCTACGACGATACGCGTTCGGGTCTGGATGGCCTCTATCTGCTGGAGGTCAACACCCAGCCCGGCATGACCCCTTTGTCGCTGGTGCCCGAACAGGCGGCCCATCGCGGCATTCCGTTTCCCGATCTCATGGCCTGGATGGTGGAGCACGCGCAATGCGACGCTTGAACGCAAAACCGCGGCTGCCCGCCGCCC
>DASXQK010000265.1:0-3564 GCA_036493015.1 Dongiaceae bacterium
GGCGGCGGCCGATCGGCGGATGAGATCTGTAACCTGACGCCCGAAGGTGCCATCGGCGCCTATAAGCGCAGCAAGGTAGTGGCCGAGCGGCTGGTGCAGACGATGGTGAAGGAACAAGGCCTGCCTGCGATCATCGTCAATCCCTCCACGCCCATCGGCCCGCGCGACATCAAACCAACCCCGACAGGCCGGGTGATCGTCGAGGCGGCCAACGGCCGCATCCCGGCCTATGTCGATACCTCGCTCAATCTCGTCCATGTCGACGACGTGGCCGCCGGCCATCTCGCCGCCTTCGAGCACGGCAAGATCGGCGAGCTCTATATTCTGGGCGGCGAGAATGTTGGCCTCGCAAGAATGCTGGGCGAGATCGCACGCCTCGTCGGCCGACGCGCGCCGTTGTTTGCCATTCCGCGCCCGGCGATCTACCCCGTCGCGGTGATGGCCGAAACCCTGGCACGATTCACCCGGCGCGAACCCTTTGTCACCCGCGATGCGCTGCGCATGGCGAAATATCACATGCGTTTCACCTCGGCGAAGGCCGAGCGGGATCTGGGCTACCGCGCCCGGCCTTTCGCGGAAGGTCTTGCCGATTCCATTGCCTGGTTTCGCCAGGCGGGCTATGTGCGATGAGCGTGCTGATGATCATCGCGTTGGTTTCGCTCGCCGCCTGGATCTATCTGCTGTTCGGCCATGGCGGCTTCTGGCGGGCGCACGAGATGGATGATGGCCCGGTTCCGGCGGAGCCCGCCGGCGGCTGGCCATCGGTGGCCATGGTGATTCCGGCGCGTAACGAAGCCGATGTGGTGGCGCAATCCGTCGGTTCGCTGCTGCGCCAGGATTATGACGGCGCGCTGTGGGTGATCCTGGTGGACGACCAGAGCAGCGACGGCACGGCCGCCGTGGCGCGGGCGGCAGCCGAAGCGGCCGGTGCTTCCGACCGGTTGACGGTGATCGAGGGTGAAGCCCTGCCGCCGGGATGGACCGGCAAGCTTTGGGCGCTGAACCAGGGCATTGCCGCGGCGCAATCCTCGACCGAACCGCCGGAATACCTGCTGCTGAGCGATGCCGATATCGGCTATGCGGCGGACTCATTGTCGCGCCAGGTGGCGATCGCAATCGCGGGTGGGCAAGCGCTGGTCTCGCGCATGGCCAAACTGCGCTGCGAGAATTTTTCCGAACGCGCGCTGATCCCCGCCTTCATCTTCTTCTTTCAGATGCTGTTTCCCTTTGCCTGGGTCAACCGCGCCGACCGCCGCACGGCGGCAGGCGCAGGCGGCTGCATGCTGGTGCACCGGCGCGATCTGGAAGCGGCCGGCGGCGTCGCATCGATCCGCGGCGCGCTGATCGACGATTGCGCCCTTGCCGGCAAGCTGAAGGCGCAAGGCCCGATCCGCCTCGAACTCAGCCCCCGCGTGGTCAGCCTGCGGCCATACCAATCGCTGGGGGAGATCCGCCGCATGGTGGCCCGCTCCGCCTATGCCCAGCTGCGCTTCTCACCGCTGCTTCTGCTCGGCACCATAGCCGGCATGGCGCTGCTCTATGTAGCACCACCGGCGCTGGCGATTTTCGCCCATGGCGCGCCGCGGCTGCTGGGCGCTATCACCTGGCTCTCCATGGCCGCTTCGTACCAGCCGACTTTGCGTTTCTATCGGCTCTCGCCGTTCTGGGGTCTGGCGCTGCCGGCGATCGCGGCCATGTATCTGCTCTTCACCATCGATTCTGCCTGGCAGCACAGCAAGGGCCGTGGTGGCATGTGGAAAGGCCGCGCCCAGGCGCCGGGCGCGGGCCCAATATGACGAACAGCATGAGTACGGCGGGCGCCGTTGCTTCGGGAAAGGGCCATCGCGACGAGAATTTTCCCGTCGCCTCGGGCCTCATCAGCCCGCGCCATCGCGGCATTGTTCTCGCCTTCTATCGCTTCGCGCGCGTGGCCGACGATGTCGCCGATCATGCGAGCCTGAAGCCGGACGAAAAACTCGCCCTCCTCGGCCGGATGGAAGAGACGCTGCTGGGGCGAAGCGATTCCGAGGCCGATGCCCTGCCGCTGCGCACAGCATTGGCCGCGCGCGGGATGTCGCCCCGCCATCCGCTCGATCTGCTCAAGGCTTTCCGTCTCGATGTCACCAAGCTGCGCTACCGTGACTGGGACGATCTGATGGAGTATTGCCGCTATTCGGCCAGCCCCGTCGGCCGCTTTGTGCTCGATGTTCATGGCGAGTCCGAGGCGACGTGGCCCGCCAATGATGCGCTTTGCTCAGCCTTGCAGGTCATCAACCATCTGCAGGATTGCGCGAAGGATTACCGCAATCTCGACCGAGTCTATATCCCGCTCGATATTTTCGACATCGCCGGCCTGACGCCGGAGGTGCTCATGCAGGCAAAGGCGCCGGCGGCCCTGCTGGCCGGTATTCGCCAGCTGAACGCCCAGACCATCGATCTGCTGCGCCTCTCTTCGGTTTTCTCGCGCCAGATTGCCGATCTGCGCCTTGCCCTCGAAGTCGCCGTGATCCAACGCCTGGCGCTGACGCTCACCGGCATGCTGACGACCCGCGATCCGCTGAGCGAGAACGTTCATCTCGGCAAGGCCGGCGCCGCCGGCGTCGGCGCGCTGGGCATGGCCCAGGGCCTGGCGCTGCGTCTGCTGCGGCTGGTCGGCGCAAAGCCGGCAGGCAAAGCAGCATGACGGAGAACATCGCAGCGCCGCTTGCGGGTGAGCCGGCCGCACCGCCGCGGCCGAAGAGCAGCTCCTTCTATCTGGCGATGAAGCTGCTGCCGCCCGAACAACGTGACGCGATGTACGAGATCTATGCCTTCTGCCGCGCGGTCGACGACATTGCCGATGATGGCGGGCCGAAGCCTCCGCGCCGCGAGCAGCTGGAGGGTTGGCGCGAGGATATCGATGCGATCTATCGCGGTGCGGCACCGGCAAGGCTTGCCGGTCTTGCCAAAGCGCAGCGGCAGTTCGACCTGCGCCGCGAGGATTTTCAAGCGGTCATCGACGGCATGGCGATGGATCTGGAACAGGATATCCGCGCGCCTGATCTTGCTACCCTCGATCTCTATTGCGACCGGGTGGCAAGCGCCGTGGGGCGGCTCTCGGTGCGGGTCTTCGGGATGGAGTGGGCTTCGGGCGAGCGACTTGCCCATCATCTGGGCCGTGCCCTGCAGCTCACCAATATCCTGCGCGATATCGACGAGGATGCGGAGATCGGCCGACTCTACCTGCCCGCCGAGCATCTGCAACAGGCTGGCATCGCGACGAGCGAACCTCACGCGGCGCTGGCCGATGCGAATATCGGCCGCGCCTGCGCGCCTGTTGCGGACAAGGCCCGCGCGCACTTCCTTGAGGCGCACAAGATCATGGCGGCGACCCCGCGCGGGCTGACCAAGGCGCCGCGGGTCATGGGCGCGGTCTATCGCCGCATCCTGCTGGGCCTTATTGCGCGCGGCTGGGCAGCACCCCGCCAGCCGGTCAAGGTCAGCAAGCTCACTTTGTTCTGGATCCTGCTCAGCGACGGCCTGATCTGATGAAATTCGTCTGATGGGTGCGATCCACGTCATCGG
>DASXQK010000266.1:0-1520 GCA_036493015.1 Dongiaceae bacterium
GGCAGCTTGCGCTCGGCAAAGGCCGCCGCCAGGCCATGCAGCGCCTGTTCGAGGGCCGCCGACAGATCGCCCAGTGCGGGCATCAGCGGGCCGGCGACGGAGGCCGGCAGCGCGCCGCGGGTGGCGCGATCCACCATGACCAGATCGTGGCGCAGGCGGCGAATGGTGCGCAGCACCGGCTCCGGATCGTCCTCGCCGGAAAGCAGGCTCGCCCGCTCGCGCCGCGCCTCGTCGGCAAAGATCTCGAGCCTGGCCAGCGCCGCGCGCATGCGCCGATGGAGAGCGAACATCCGATCGGGATCGTGGCGGCCGGAGAGGCCCTCGAGCAGTGCGGGCACCATCTCGGCCAGCAGCTCCAGGGCGCCAGCGGCGGCCGTGGCGAGCTGGGCATGGGCGCGGGTGGGCAGCACCAGCAGCGATACGCCGAAGGCAATGGCACTGCCCAAGCCGATCTCGAAGACCCGCTCGATGACCGAAGGCAAGGCACCGGCGGTTTGCGAGGTTACGCCCAGCAGCACGATGATGGCGGTTACCGGCGCTACCCTCAGTCCTGGGCGAAAAGCGGCTGCGATTGCCAGCGGCAACAGCGCGAGCGCAAGACCGGCGCCGCGCCAGAGGGTGGTTGCCTCGCCCGGCATCAGGGTGACGATGACCACGCCATAGGCCCCGCCCGCCAGCGTGCCGATCAGCCGGTCGGATGCCGCCTTCAGCGAGCCGCCGACATTGGCCTGAACGACGATCACCGCCGTCAGCACGGCCCAATAGCCCTGTTTCAGCTCGAGCAGATGGGCGAGCACAAAGGCGAGAATGCCCGCCACCGTGATGCGCAGGCCAAGGCGCAGCTCGATGCGGTGCCGGCCAAGCCAAGCCAGTACGCCGCCCCTGCCGCTTGCCGCCTTCTCGCCCGGCATCCATCGCTCCCTGAGCCCCGATTGCAGCCAAGTCTAGACTCGCACGGCGCTGCCGGGGTGCATCAACATCGCAGGGGAAATGGAAGATGCCTTATGCTAGCGTTTTGCCCCGCCCGCAGCCGGGGGATGGCGTGCGTTAATTGATTAATGGGAGATCACACCGATGAAAACCAAGGACGCAAAGTCGCGCCGCATGGCGCCGCTCAACACCCCGACGGGGCTTGGGGAAAATGCCACGAAGGATTTGTCCGGCGGGCTGAACATCCTGCTCGCCGACGTTTATGCCCTCCACCTCAAGACGAAGAATTTTCACTGGCATATGTCGGGGCCGCATTTCCGCGACTATCATTTGCTGCTCGACGAGCATGCCGAACAGATCGACGCCATCACCGATGTGATCGCCGAGCGCGTGCGCAAACTGGGCGGCACCACCATCCGTTCCATCGGCCATATCAAGAGCCTGCAGCGCGTGCTGGACAATGACGCCGATTTCGTCACGCCGCAGGACATGCTGGCGGAGCTGCGCGAGGACAACAAGCAGCTGGCCGCCAATATGCGCACCCTGCACGACCTTTGCGACGAGCATGGCGATGTGGCGACGGCGAGCCT
>DASXQK010000267.1:0-7438 GCA_036493015.1 Dongiaceae bacterium
AAGAAAAATCCGCCGCCCACCGGCTTGATGTATTCCTCCAGCGGCTCGCCATTCAGGCGCTGCTGGACCGCCACGAAACCCTTCTCCAGATCCGACTGAAAGCAGACGAAGAGCAGGCCCATATCGAGCTGGCCGGCACGGGTAACGCCGCGCGAATAATTGTAAGGCCGGCGCAGGATGACGCTGCTCGCCGCCTCCGCTGAGCGTGGATTGGCGAGGCGAATATGGGCATCGAGCGGCATCACCTTGCCCTCCGGATCCTTGCTGTAATCCGGCACGTCATGTTCTTTCGCCAGGCCCAGCGCCGCCCCGCCGGCCTTGTCGCGGCCGATGATCGCTTCCTGCTCCTGCAGCGGGGTGCGGTCCCAGCGCTCGACGAAATTGCGGATGACGCGCACCACCTGATAGGTGCCGCCGACGGCCCAATCTGGTTCGCCCCCGGCCGGCTCGCCCTTCCCCTTTTGTGCCCAAACCAGATTCTTCATCAGGGCTTCGTCCGAGGAGAGGGGATTGGCCGTGCCGTCCTTGAAGCCCAGCAGATTTCGCTCCGTCTCCTTGCGCTGGTTGGCGCCGGGCAGGAAGCCGCCCAGGTTCCAGCGTACCGAGAGCGAGCTCGGCGTATGCTTGATGATCTCGCGTAGCGCATGGATGTTGACCGCTTCGGAATCCGAGCAGATCTGGATCAGCAGATCGCCATGAGACTGGTCGAGATCCAGCGCATCGTTGGGGAAGGAAGGCATGCGTTTCAGCTGGCGCGGCTTCATGCCGGCCAGGCCGAAGCGGTTATCGAACAGCGAAGCGCCGAGGCCGACGGTCATGGTAAGGCGGCCGGGCATGACGCTCGCCCCCAGCAACCCCGATTCCGGCGGCGGGAATTTGGGATCGGCTGTCGCGACCGGCCCGCCTTTGGTCAAGAAGGCGATACGCTCCGTCAATGTCTGAAACAGCCGTTGCAGATCGCCACGTTTGATGGCGAGCACGTCGAAGGCCACGATCATCGCAAATTGGGGACGCGGCGTGACCACGCCCGCCTGGTGCAGGCCATGGAAGGGGACCGCCGAAAGCAGATCGTCGTCGCCCGCAACGCCGGCCAGGCCATCGGCACGCGCCTCGGGGATCGAGGCCCGCCCCACCAGCCCGCCCACAACCGCGGCACCGCCTGCCTTGCCGAGGCCAAGCAGCATCTCGCGCCGGCCCATGAAGGGACATTTGCCTGTCATTGCCCGGCGCCCATCAATCCAGCCCCAGCGTGCCACGCAGCCGCGAGAGATCTTCGGCAAGCTCCGTCACCGCCCCCTTGAGTGCCAGGCGATCGGCATCGCTCAGCTTGTCATAGGTCTCGAAGCTGCCATCGGGGTGGCGATACTTCGCCAGCACGTCGCCAACGGATTTGATATTGGCATCGATCTTGTCCGACCGGCTTTTATCGGCCCTTTGCGTCAGGGGACGCAGCAGGTCGACGATCTTGGCCGCGCCATCGACATTGGCCTGGAAATCCCAGAGGTCGGTGTGGCTGTAGCGGTCTTCCTCGCCGGTGATCTTGGTCGCCGCCACCTCCTCGATCAGGGCCGCGGCACCACCCACCATCTTTTCCGGCGGCACGGTCAGACCGGCGATGCGCTTCTGAAGGTCATTCACATCAGCGACCAGCTTGTCGGCAAATGCATCCAGCCCGGTCATGGATTGCTGACTGAACAGGCCGTATTCGAGTCGATGAAAACCGGTGAATCCCGGATCCTGTTCCTTCTGCTCGTGATCGTCGGCGCGGGAATCGATGCTGGCATCGAGATCGCTGAACAGCTCGGCAATCGGCTCGATCCGCTCGTAATGCAGGCGCGTGGGCGCATACAAAGCTTGAGCGGCCTTTAGATCGCCCGCCTTCACGGCGGCGGCGAACTTCTGCGTCTCGACGACCAAGACGCCGATTTCCTGGGTAATGTAGAATTTGTATTCGGCGATCGGACCGATCAGCTCGACCAGCGACGGCTTGAAGGGCGCGGCATTGGCGGCCGCTGCCACCGTCAGGGTGCCGCGGGGATTGCTGAGAAGGCCGCAGGTCAGCGCATAGACGCCGGGATCGAGTTTCGCCGTCACCGGCTGGGTAAAGCCGGGCAGGATGTTCTCGCGCTCCACCACGACCATCACGCCGCTGAGGATTTCCCATTCCAGCGCGCGCTGGCTCAGATTCTGGACCTGGAATGTCGTCTTGCCAGCGGTGACCGTGAGCTCGTTGGGCTCGCAGGTCCTGTCGGTGATCGCCATCTTGACGACCGCGGCGCCATTGTCGGGCGTTGTCGCGGCCGGCTGATTGGCCGTGTGATCGGCGGGCGCCTGATGCAGGCTGACCAGATAGACGCCGATCAGCAAAATAGCCGCCACGATGCCAATGCCGGCACCGGTGAGCATGGGTGTTTTTCTCGATCGCGCCATCTGATTGTCGCCCGGCCGCCGGAGGCGGGTCAGGCTTCCTTTCGCCGGGGCCTGGCCGGCGCATTCGCCAGCGTTGGATTCGCCAACCCTGGTCGCCAGCGATCCGAGAAGAAAAAGAACAGCGCCGGCAACAGCAGCGCGAAATAGACCAGGACCTCGCCCGTGCTGGGGGTGTCGTGATAGCCCAGAAGCCCTGCCAGCAGCGAACCCAACAGACCATCGGCGGGTAGCACGCCGCTGAGATCGAAGGCGGTCGCCTGCAGGCCGTTCCAGATGCCGGCCTCATGCAGCGAGCGCAGCGAACCGGCCATCAGGCCCGATGCTACGAACAGGATGAACACGCCGGTCCAGCGGAAGAAGACGCGCAGATTGAGCCGCGCACCGCCCTGATAGATCGCATAGCCAACGGTGATGGCGAGCAGCAGCCCGCCGAGAGCGCCCAGCGGCACCGCGAGGCCCTTGCTCTGCTGGAAGGCAGCGAGAAGAAAGAAGACCGATTCGAGTCCTTCGCGCGCCACGGCGAAGAAAGCGATGCCGACAAGGGCGAAGCCACGATGGCCGTGATCGTGGATGGCGGCATCGATCGAATTCTGCAGATTCGATTTCAGCGAGCGCGCCGCCTTGCGCATCCAAAAGACCATGGAAATCAGGATCGCCACCGCGGCGAAGCCGACGAACGCCTCGAACAGTTCCTGTTCGCGCTGGGGGAATTCCGCGCTGGCGAGATTGAGAGCGATTCCAGCCACGAGACAAATCAGCGCCGCCGAGGTGGTCCCGATCCATATCGCCGGCATCAGGCGCGTGGCGCCGGTCTGCTTCAGATAGCCGGCGGCGATACCGACGATCAGGGCAGCCTCGATCCCCTCGCGCAGCATGATGAGAAAGGCGATGAACATGGCCAGATGCTAATACGACTGCGAATCATTCGCAATAACCGTTAGCCGCGGACCCGCGACAAATCGCGCTGCCGACCGCAAGTTATTGGAACAATGCCGTTTTTACCGCCGGCGACTGTCGCGCAATGGAAGCAGACCGCCCGGCCTTTTTGGGCCGGGCAATCAAATCCGCCTTTAACTCAGGTTAGCGAGGCCGGCGATAGAACTGGCCGCCGCCGCTGCCGCCGCCACCGCTGTTGCGCCAGCCCTGATACTGCTGCTGCCACTGCCCGCCCTGGCCGCGGGCGTTGTAATCCTGCTGCAGCCCGTTCCAGTTCTTCTGTTCGGCGTTGTAGCCCTGTTGCTGGCCGCCGCCCTGATACGCACCGCCCTGGCCGATGTTCTGGCCATTCTGATTTTGGCCATTTTTGTTTTGGCCCTGGCCGTTCTGCCCGAGATTGCTGTTGCCGTTCTGGCCGCCCTTCAGGCAGGTGCTGCAGGGCTGCACCGGGGTCCAGTTGCCGTTGTCGTACTTCTCCCAGCCATTATCCGTCTTCTTGTAGACGTTGCCGTCGGCGCCGGCATAGACGTTGCCGCCCTGACCCTTGACGATACCGGCATTGTTGCCGTTGGCCGTATGAACGCCGGCACCTTCCGCGCCGGTGCTGGAACTGAATCCGCCCGCCGCAGCACCGTTGCTGTTGCTGCCGCTCGCGGTGTGGATGGTCTGGTTCGGCCCGCTGATGACGCTGGAGCCCCAACGCTCATAGGAGTTCCAGTTCTGGGTCGTGCTGCCGGCAATGCCGTAGCGCGAATTGCCAAAGCTGCCATAGGCGGTGCCGCCATCGGGACCCCAGACCGCACTTCCATGGGCATAGCTGCCGGTGGTCGGGTTATAGGCCGACCACGCGCCAGCACCACCATAGGGGCCATAGACCGCAGCGCCATGCGCCCAGGCGCCGGTGTTGGGATTATAGGCCGTGCCCGCAGTGATCGCCCCGCCATAGGGGCCATAGATCGTGCCGCCGCGCGCCCAGGCGCCCGTGGAGGAGTTGTACCAGACGCTGCCGCCATAGCTGTAGGGATAGGGGTAATAGACGGGAACCGGCCCATAGATCACCACCGGCGGATAGTAATAGCCGGTGCCATAGACCACGACGCTGCCGCTGACGAAGCCCATGTAGTAGCCCGAGGTATAGCCGAAGACGATCACCGTCGGGCTCGTCGAATAAACCTTCACATAGGTCACGTTGTAGACCGGCGCCGTCGGCGGGATCGAATAGATCGCAACCGGAATGCTATCGGCGAGAATGAACGGCCCCGCCGGTGTCGCGCCCACGAACCAGGCGCCCTGGTAGCAGAGATAGAATTTACCCCCGGCGCCGATCACTTCGAAGGACGTGTTGGTCGCATAAGCAAGCTGCGTGCCCGGGATCGGCGCGAAATTCGGCGTCCCGGCATAGACGACAACCGGTGCCGGCGTCGTGCGCAGCATCGTTGCCTGGCGCGGGATGTTCGCCTCCACGATCGCCTGTTGTGCCGCGGCCGTTCCCGGTACGGAGGCCGATACGGCGCTGCGCGGATTGCTCGGCGGGATCAGCGAGAAATCGGGCGGCAGATTGTTCGAGGCAAAGCTCCAGGGACCGTCAAGACCGGCCGAGGAGAACCAGCGCCCGGAGACGAGATAATAGAACTTGCCGTCCGAGATATCGAGGAACAGCGCGCTCTCGGTGTTCGAGACATACTGCAGCGCCGTGCCGGGGATCGCCACCAGCACCGGCGGGCCGACGGTGACGATGATCTCCGCCGGCTTGGTGCTGACGAAGATCGTCGGCGAAGTCTCGGCCTTGGCCGGCTTGCCGGGCACGTTCTTGCGAACGTCGGCGAAATTCTTGTCGTTGGGAATCTTGTAGAAAGCCGCGGGCAGCTTCTTCACCGGCGCCCAGGGGCCGGAATAGGCCGGGGCCATGAACCAGCTGCCATTGTTCAGCAGATACCAGGCCTTGGTGCCGCTCTCGAAGAACACATCCCAGTTGGTGTTTACGGCAAAGGTCAGGCCGGTTTTGCCCGCCGGCGTCATCGCCGGCTCGCCATCGAAGACGACCAGGCTGGCGGGACGGCTGGAATGGAAAATCGCCGGCGGATCCTGGTTCAATGCCACACCGTTGGGATTGGCTGGCTTGTCCTTGAGGCTCAGCAGCACATTGTCCAGCGGCACGCTCTTCGGCCCCAGCTTCGGCAGGGCCGCGCGGATCTTGCCTTCCAGCTCGTTCGCCGCGTTCGTGTCCAGGCTCGGGAAATGCGAGGAGAGCAGGCGAAGATTGAAGACCGTCACCATGCGGGTGGTGAAATCGGTCGTCGTGTCGCCGGCGAATTCGATGGTGCCGACGATGGGCTGCTTCTCGCCCTTGCGGGTGATGGCGAGCGCGGTGCGCGCGCTCAGCAGCGTCTGCTCGGGCCAGGAGATCGCCTGGGGCTGATAGACCACCACGCTGGCGCCGTTGTAATCGATCGTATGCGGCCAGCTCGACCAGGCGGCGAGCGTCGCCTTGGTCTGGGCGGGCGTCGGGTTCGGGGCGGCTGCGGGCTGGGTGGCTGCCGGTTGTGCGGCCGGCTGAGCCGCCGGCTGCGAGGAACCACCCATCGCCGCATTGACCGCCGACTGGCAGGCGCCGGAGAGCTTGGCGCTGTTCTGCTCCAGGCATTGCAGCGAGGCCGAGCCGCCGGTCGGCACGCTCGAGCAGTACTGCATGTAGTCGGAACGGCAATTGGATTTGATCGCACTGATCTGTGCCTGGGTCGGCTGTTGTGCCGCGGCCGAGCCGGCGAAGCCCGCCAGCGCCAGGACGACGACAAGCGAAGCCGCGCGCCGGCATTTGCCGGCTCCAACCAGATGAACGCTCATGATCTGCCCCTTTGTACGAACGGCCACTGTACGAACGTCCTCTGCATGAACGTCCGGGGCCGCGGCGCGGACTTTACGGTTTGGTCCGATGATTTCGCAAGAGCAGCGATAGGGCGCTGAAATAGCGGAGTTAACCGGCCGCTAATTGTTGACGATTTCCGCCTCGGCCTCGATCTCGACCTCATAGCCGCCCACGAGATTGGCGGATTCGACCAAGGTGTTGGCCGGCCGTATGTCGCCGAAATAGCGGCCATGGACGCGCGAGACCGGCTCCCACTGATCGGCATTGCGCAGATAGATCCGCGTGCGCACCACATCGGCGAGGCTGCCGCCCAGCGCCGATAGGCTGGCGGCGATCTTGTCGAGGATATAGACGGCCTGCCCCGCGGGATCGCCGGGGCAGACCGTGTCGCCGCTACCATGGGTTGCTGTCGTACCGCTGACCAGGATGCGGTTGCCGTTGCGCACCGCGCGGCTATATCCCGCGATCGGCTCCCACACACTGCCGCTGTCGATGCGCGAACGGCCCGGGCGGCCGGGCACCGGCGTTGCCGTGTAGATGCTGGGGAATTGGGCCAGATGGTGGCTGAGATCGCCGGAGGCGGTGAGGTAGGGCGGCTTGCGGTATTCATCGCCGCAATCGCCGGGAATGCGTTTCGTCTTCGCAAAGGCGTCGGCGAGCAGCGCACGATCCTCATCATCGAGCGCGAAGGCGAAGAGCTTCAGATTGTCGGCGCGATGCTCGCGCTTGCCCAGGCGCGCACCGACGATGACGGCGGCAACCGCGGACTGCTCCAGCACCCAGCGCGTCGCCACATTGGCGATGGAGACCTTGTGCTTGCGCGCGATCCTGTCGGCGGCGCCAAGGATTGCCTGCAGCGCCACCCAGCCGCCGATGGCGCCGATGAAGCGGTTGTATTTCATCTTGCTCCAGTCGGCGATCTCGCTGGCCGCGGGTTCGCTCTTGCCCAGCCACCGCTCGGACAGGAACCCGCCGCCCAGCGTGCCATAGGCGAGCAGCCTGACGCCAAACGCCGCACAGACAGCGCTCATCGCCTCGGCGGGGCGGCGATCCAGCAGCGAGAAACAAACCTGGTTGGAGGCGATGCGGATGCCCTGCTTCAGCAACAGGCGCAGATGGTCGCTGTTGAAATTGGTCAGGCCGAGATGGCCGATCGCGCCTTCGGATTGCAGGCGCGCCAGCTCCGCCATGGCATCGAGATAGGCG
>DASXQK010000268.1:0-2149 GCA_036493015.1 Dongiaceae bacterium
AGCATGGCGATGGCGGCCCGCGCACCGGCTTCGCCGCCAGCGGCTGTGCCATAGAGAAAGGCGCGGCCGATCATCACCGCCTTGGCGCCGGATGCGAGCAACTTCACCACATCGCTGCCCCGCCGGATTCCGCTATCGGCCAGCACCACAACCCGGCTGCCAACGGCATCGGCAATGCGCGGCAGCATTTCGACGGGCGCCACGGCGCTGTCGAGATCGCGGCCGCCATGGTTGGAGACGACAATCCCCTCGGCACCGTGATCGGCGGCCTTTTCCGCATCGTCAGGATGCAGGATGCCTTTGACGATCAGCGGGCCTTTCCAGCGCCGGCGCAGCTCGGCAAGCCCGGCCCAGTCGAAGCTCGCCGTGATCTTCACCGCATCGCTGACCTTGCCCTTGGTGATCTTCGAGCGATAGCCGGCCGGGTAATTGCCAAGCTCCGGCATCCCGCCACGGCGGAGATAGGGCAGCAGCACCGTCAGCACCCAGCCCGGATGCATGGCGATATCGAGGGCGCCCCTGAATGAGGCTTTCAGCGGCACATCGAAGCCGTTATGGACGTTGTATTCGCGCTTGGGCGGCGTCACCACATCCACGGTGACGACGAGGGTATCGATGCCAAGGTCCCGCACCCGGTCGATCAGCCGCCATGAGATTTCGCGATCGTTCCAGACATAGAGTTGGAACCAGGGTTTGACCCCGGTTGCCGCGATGTCTTCGACCGCAACGATCGATTCCGTCGCGGCACAGAACGCGATGTTTGACTTGCGTGCGGCATGGGCAAGCGCGATCTCGCCGCGATGCCAGACCAGGCCGATAGCCGCGGCCGGTGCAGTGATCAGCGGTGAGGCCAAGGTTCGGCCGAACAATTCAACCTGCTGATTGCGCGAGGAGACGTCGACCAGTGCGCGCGGCACCAGCTTGATGGAATCGAACGCCTGGCGGTTGTGGCTGAGGCTGACCTCATCCTCGCCACCGCGGTCGATGTATTCAAAAATACCCCGCGGCAGCTTCCGCCGCGAGATAGCCCGCAGCAAATCGAAATCCAGCCGGTCGAGATCGTCGATCATGCCGTCGAATAACGCGATTCTACTTTCCGGCTTCCACCGCAGCCGCCAGCTCGGCAAGGTTGCCGAAATGATAGTCGGGCTTGGCATGCGCGGTGGCCGGCGTGCCCCCTGAACCCTTTTTGCCCATGCGGCGCTCAATCCAGCAGACGTTGAAGCCCAGGCGCTTGGCAACGCCGATATCGTGGAACTGGCTTTGAGCGACATGCAGGAAATCGGCGAGCTTGTAGCCGTGGGCGCTCTGCCGCCCGCGCGTATAGGCAAAGACTTGGGGATCTGGTTTGCAGACACCGACATCCTCCGCGGTCACCATATCGTCGAAGGGCTCATCCAGGGTCCGGCTGAAATGTGCGACGGCCCAATTGTCGGCATTGGTCATCGCCACCAGACGAAAGCGCTTCTTGAGTTGCTTCAGCGTGGCCGCCGAATCAGGGAAAGCCGGCCAGTCCGGAATCGATCCCCGCAGTCCCTCTGCCGATTTCGCATCGCCAGGAAATCCCAATTCGGCCGCCGCCGCGCGGTACATCGGCGCCAACATCGCAGGAAATGGATCTTCCGGCTTCTGCTCGTGCAGGCGGGCTTCCGTGCGGGCCAGGGAGGCGAGAATCGTGTCGTCGGAGGCATCGACACCGGCCTTTTGCGCAATGGGCCGAATATAGCCCAAGACCCCGCTTTCGAAGTCGATCAGCGTACCCATGACATCGAATGTAAGGAGTTTTCTGTCGCGAAGAGCCATGACCGGCCATGCCTTTCGATGGTGGGAGGGCAATCATTATCGAAGAATCGGCCAGGCGAGAACGGATAGATTTTTCAGGGCCACCCGTTACAAAACGCGGGGCGGCATGCGCGTCCCTCGCCTAAGATAGCGGCCACGAGGTGGCGCATGGTCGCGTGTGGCCGGATTTAGGGGAGCGGATTTATGCAGAATTCCTATCGCATCGCAGTGATCGCCGGCGATGGCATCGGCCAAGAGGTGATGCCGGAGGGCGTGCGCGCGCTGGAAGCCGCGGCCAAACGCTGCGATATCGGCCTTTCCCTCGATACGTTCGATTTCGCCTCCTGCGATTATTATCTGAAGCACC
>DASXQK010000269.1:0-4832 GCA_036493015.1 Dongiaceae bacterium
GCACCAGGCCTTGCGCGGACCGCTCATGCCAAGCGGGGCCTTCATCAGGCTCCTCCCTGTTCGCCGATCCAGGTGAGTATTTGCGTTGCCCGCTGGCGCAGCCCACTGGGCGTGGTGGTATCGTCGGCGAGCTGTTGAAAAACCTGGCGCGCAGCGGAGAGATTGCCGCCCTTCAGGGCGAGCAGTCCCTGGATTTCCATGGCCGAAGGCCGGAAGGCCGAGCCTGGCGCCAACAAAGGCTGCAGCTTCTTATCAATGGCAGCACCATCGCCCTTGTCGACGGATGCCATGGCCGACAGCAAGGTTGCGAGATCGCGGAACGGCTTATCCGCGCTGTCGTCGGCAGCTATCTGGTCATAGATCGCAACCGCGCCCGGCTTGTCGCCGGCATTCTGCTTGAAGGCGGCCTGCTGCAGCATCGCCAGGATGCGATAGGCGCCACCGCGGGCCGAGATATCGGCCATGGCGGCGGAAGCAGCGGCGCTATCGCCCTTGTCAATAAGCTGGAAGGCGAGAGCGAAGGCCTGGCCATCGGCCTCGCGCTGATGTTCGCGGTAGTTGTTCCAGCCGACGATTCCGGCGGTCGCGATCACCACGGCGGCGGCGAAGACGATGATGTATCGCCCGTATTTGCGCCAGAGCTCCAGCGCCTGGTCGCGTTTCAGATCTTCATCAACTTCTTTAAAGATGTCAGCCACGGCGTTCCTCAACCGGAGCGGCCCGCAGCACGGCTCATCGCGGTGCCGCGTGCTTGCGTCCCCATGCAACAGTTCAGCTGCCTGCAGCACCCTCGCTGCAGCAGCGAACGGCAACCGATACAGCCCAAAGCGGGGCGTACCATAACGGCTCACCCCAAGCCATGCAAACAACGGGCGGCCCATGCAAAACGTCAGAGCACAGGGCAGAAAGAGGTTGGCGAACAGCGATCTAGCCGGTACCTGGCCGCCGCCTTCGGTACCGGCGGCACGGGCGCGAAATCCGGGCTAGACCCTGTCGCTCACGCCTTCGCGCGAGCGCGAAATCCCTAGACCCTTGGGCCGATTAGGGTGAAACTTGGGCCAACAGGTGCAAGGGAGCCCGTCGAAGTCCGATGTCGCAGGTGGTCCGTCTCGCCGAACGCCGTGCCCTTGTTCGTCACCTCTTCTTCAGCCGGCCTGAATTGAACCAGCTTCTCTCGCTCTACAGCCGCCGAGTCGCATCAGGCGAATGGCGGGATTACGCGATCGATCACCGGCCAGGCCTCGCCTCGTTCTCTGTCTTTCGTAACAGTCATGAACGCCCAATCTACGCCATTGTGAAATATTTGAATCGCGACCGGACAGTGGATTACCGGGTCATGGCGGGCGGCCGGCGCATCAAGCAAAGCAAGGACTTAGCCGAAGTCCTTCACGCGATAGAGCGGCAATTGCGAGTCGTCTCATAGGCCACTTGTCCCCAGCCCCGGCTTGCATTACCTCATCTAGTAGGATGGAATAACCCATCCACTAGATTTCGTAGGTGATGCCATGGATTGGACAAACGAACGGGTTGAAGAACTTCGTCGCTTGTGGGGCCAAGGCCAGACCGCAAGCCGGATCGCCGATTTGCTGGGCGGGGTCACCCGCAATGCGGTTATCGGCAAGGCCCATCGGTTGGGACTGCGCGGCCGTCCCTCGCCGATCCGCCGCGATGAGACGGGCGCCGTTGCCCGGCCGGCAGCGGTACCGCGCGTCAGCGTTCCGGCACCACCGGTCAAGGCTGCCGAACTGCCGCCGGTGGAAGCTACCCGCAGCGCACCGCTCTCGCCGGCAGCATCCGCTCAGCCCAAGGCCGCCAGCGCCGGCGGCATGCGCGGCTGCTCCTGGCCCATGGGCGATCCCAAACAGGCGGGCTTTCATTTCTGCGGCGATGAAGCCGTAGCGGGCCGGCCTTATTGCGCCACCCATTGCGGCATGGCCTATCAGCGTAAGGCCGAAGCCGCAGCCTAGGTTTACGACGCGAAGCTGACGAAGCAACCTTCGGCCGCCGGTAATCACCGGCGGCCTTTTTCTTTGCGCCGAAACTCAGTTCGTTCCCGATCCGCGATAAATGATGACGCCGCCCGGTGCTGATTCGACGCTCGGCGGTTTATAGACATCGGGGGCTGGAACCGCGGCCGGTGCCCCCGCCGCTTCGCCCGTGCCAGTTGCTTTGCCTGTGCCGGTCGCTGTGCCCGTAGCAGTCGCTGTGCCCGTCGTGCCACTGCCGGCCGAAGTGCCTGATGCCGGCGTGGCGGCGGATGCATCGGGTACCAGGGCAGCGGGCGGTGTTAGGGCGGCGGGCGTAGTCGGCGCAGCGTCTGTTGCTGTTGCCGAGGGCGTTGTCGTGGCCGTTGCTGGGGGCGTTGCAGGTGGCGTCGTTGTTGCCGGGTTTGGGTCGGGCGCCTTATAGGCCGATGCGGCATCGGCCTCGGCGGAAAGAGACAAAGCCAGCGCACCGAATAGAAGTGCGGCTATTGCCTTGCGCATCGCTGAACCTCTCGACGTCGCGAATTCCCCGTACGCCCCCAATTCCCCGCAGGCCGTAAATCAAAGAATCACGCCTGCGCCCCATGCGCAATGGCGAAACTTGGCGCAATGAAGAAACTCACTCCCTCGGCGATCGCCCCAAGTATTTATCGCCCCGGGGCCGAGGAGCCGATCCGGGAGCGCAACGCCTCGATCTGCTCCAGCAGATCCAGGACAAGACCAAGCGCCGAGATATCGATCTCGAGTTCGCGCTGCAGGCGAATGGCCCGGGCGGCGCGCTTCAGGCTCTCGCCGGCAAAACGCCAATCATCGGCGCGCCGGCTGCGGCGCTTCAGCACCGGCTCCAGCACACCCTCCTGTACCAATGCCACGATCCGCTCGCGGCGCACCGAGCAGAAAACGGAAAGCTGCTCAACGCTCACCTCCGTTGTCTCGTCGATGAGCGTGCCGGCCAAAATCCGCATCCCGGCGGAACCCTGATCGCTCTTGCGTCTTGCCATGGCTAGACTCCCAGGCCGGCGCGAGGATTGAACGCCAGCTTCTCTTCCATCTCGCGATAGACTTTTTGCGCCGCCTCGCCTGTTGCTGGCGGCAGGACAATCTGCAGCACCACATAAAGATCGCCCGGCGTGGATGCGGGAATGCCGCGGCCCTTGAGGCGAAGTTTCTGTCCGCTGCGCGAGCCGGCAGGAACCTTCAGATCGACGGCGCCGTCCGGCGTGGGTGCCCGCACCTTGCGGCCCAGCACCGCTTCCCAGGGAGCCACCGGCAGATCGAGATATACATCGCCGCCTTCCACCCGATAAAGGGAATGCGGATTGAATTCGATCTCAAGATAGAGATCGCCCGCGGGACCGCCGCCGATGCCGGGATCGCCCTGGCCCGCAAGACGGATCTGCTGACCCTGACGCACACCCTTGGGGATTTTCACGTTGAGCGTGCGCTCGCGCATATGCGGGCGCCCATCTTTGCCCAGTTCGACGGCGCGCAGCGAGAGAGCCCGCGTGGCACCGCGATAGGCATCCTCGAGGTCGATGAGTACCTTGGCCTGGTGATCGCCGCCTCTCGCCTTGAATCCTTCGGTGCTAAATCCCTCATTCCCGGCGAAGCCGCTCCCATCTTGGGCAAAGCCACCACGACCCCCGCGCGCGCGCCGCGCGCCACGGCCGAACAGCGCCTCGAAGAAATCGCTGGCCGTCTGGGCATCGGTCTCGGAGAAAGATTCACCATGCTCGAAGCCGGCATCCCAGCCCGGCGGCGGGCGAAATTCCTGCCCCGCCTTGAAGCCCGCGCCAACCTGGTCATAGGCGGCGCGCTTCTCGGGGTCCTTCAGCACGTCATGGGCCTCGCCGATTTCCTTGAAGCGGGCCTCGGCGCCGGCCGCCTTGTTTATGTCGGGATGATATTGACGAGCGAGCTTGCGATAGGCCCGCTTGATGTCGTCGGCCGAGGCGTCGCGTGCCACACCCAGGGCCTGGTAATAGTCCTTGAACTCCATCTGTCCTGGTTTCCCGGCTGAGGCAGGCGAATACAGGCAAGCCCGCACCCTATAGCACAGGAAATGACGCGAAGGTCAGGCGGGCCGGCGCGCGATAGATGTTGGTCGCAAGCGCCTCAGGATCAAGCGCCCGGGTTCAAGCAGACCCCGATCAAGCAGGGATCGAGCCGGCCCTAAGCAACCCGGACGCCGGCACTCCACTCCACCGGCGTGAACTGGCGGATGTTGCTGACGAAATAACTGCCATCGGCATCGGCGAAAAGCTGGACTTCGAAACTGTAGCGCACCATCGCTACGGTCAGCGTGCCGCGATAGCTCTCGCTGGTGCCGCCATCCTCTTCCTTCGCCCGGTGGATCAGTTCAGGCTCGATGGTCGCAACACCGGCGACGGCCTCGGGCAACCGCCCACTGAGGCACCCATCACACAGCGCCTGCTCCAGGCCGATCCGCCCAACCAGATAGAGATAGCCGTCTACCGCACCCAACCAGTCCATCACTGCCTCCCATTCGAGGGGGAATCACCTTAAGTCAGGAAAGGGAACATATCAAGAACAATAACGGCGCGGCACACTCCAGACGGGCAGTGACGCCACCGGCGGCACGAAAGCTGACGCTAAGCCGCGGCTCTCAACAGCGCATTGACCTCGACGATGATGCGCTCCATCGGGTCGAGTTTGCGCAGAATGGCGTTGGCGCCCACATCGCGAGCCAAGCGCAGGAAATCGATGTCGTAAAAGGTCGTCGCCCCGGATACGGCGATAATCCGCGCCTGACTATCGTAATTGCGCAGACTGCGGATCACATCGCTGCCATCCACGCCGGGCATGCGCATATCGGTGATCACCAGG
>DASXQK010000270.1:0-4023 GCA_036493015.1 Dongiaceae bacterium
ACTGTTTCAGCTCGACGGCCTATCTGGCGGAACGCGCCCTGGCGCTGGGCTTTTACATTTCGCTTTCCGGTATCGTCACCTTCCGCAAGGCAACAGAGCTGCAGGCGATTGCGCGCACGATCCCCGCCGACCGGCTGCTGGTTGAAACAGACTCACCTTATCTGGCGCCGGTACCCTATCGCGGCAAGCGCAACGAGCCGGCCTATGTCGCCGAGACAGCGAAATTCGTGGCGGACCTGCGCGGCGTGGCGGTAGAGACCCTGGCCGAGGAATCAACGGCCAATTTCCACCGGCTTTTCGCCAAGGCGACGTCCTGATGCGGGTCACGGTCCTCGGCTGCGGTGGGTCCGGGGGCGTGCCGCTCATCGGCGGTATTTGGGGAAGCTGCAATCCGGCCAATCCGCGCAATCGCCGGCGCCGTGTCTCGATCCATGCCGAAGGCTCGGGCCAATCGATCCTGATCGATGCCTCGCCTGATATGCGCCAGCAATTGCTGGACGCCGAGATCAAGCATCTCGACGCCGTGTTGTTCACCCATGATCATGCCGATCACTGCCACGGCATTGACGATCTGCGTTTCGTGCGCCCCGACAGCAAGGCAGCACCGCTGGAGGCCTGGGCCACCCCGAAGACGCTTTCTCAGCTGAAGGAACGCTTCGGTTACATCTTTCGCCAGAATGAGGTCGGCTCCGGCGTCTTGTATCGCCCGTTCCTGGCCGCCCGGCTGGTAGAGGGGCCATTCAACATCGGGGCAATTCGGGTGACGCCGTTCGACCAGCAACATGGCCTCGGCAATATCACCACCGGATATCGCATGGGCCGGATGGCTTATTCGACCGATGTCGTGGCGCTGGACGAGGCCGCGTTCGAGGTGCTCGCCGATCTCGATCTCTGGATCGTGGATTGCCTGCGCTTCGAGCCGCATCCGACCCATGCGCATTTCGATCTGACGATGTCCTGGATTGAGCGTCTGAAGCCAAAACGCGCGCTGCTGACGCATCTCAATCACATGATCGACTACGACGTGCTCGCCCAGCGCTGCCCGCCCGGCGTCGAGCCCGCCTATGACGGGCTCAGCGTCGAAATCCCGGACTGAGGCCTCTGGGGTTAAGGCCTAGAACCAGACGCCGACGTCGAGCGCCTTGAGAACGCAATCGGTGACAGCGAGGTAGTCCGAGTTCGGCAGGCTGAACAGGCGCCGGAACTCTTCCAGCGGCAGGCGGCCATCCAGGAACAGATCCAGGATCTGCAAGCTTATGGGATGCAGCTTCGGCGGCAGGCAAGCAAGAACCGCAGGTGCCATGGCTCGCCAGTTTATGCCAATCGCCAAGCGGTCACAGCCTTAAATAGGCGGCAACGCCTATGTCTCAGGCGGCCACATGCAGGGTGAACCCGGGTTCCTTGGCGAAGCGGCTGATTCCATCGCCGACGCCGCGTACATCGACCAGAATGCGCCAGCCGTTCAACGCCTTGTCGATGCGGTAGAGGTGATAGCGGGCGTGATCCTTGTGGCCGAAGGCTCGCGCCGATGCCGACGGCACGCCCACAACTGGCACGCTGCCGGCAGGCGAGGGCAGCTGGGCCAGACCCGAGACATGCGTGTGACCGTGCAGGATAAGTTCGGCGCCCTGGCTCGCAATGACGGCGCGGAACTCGGCGGAATCGAGAAGCTGCTTGCGGTCAGCGGCGGGACCGGGCAGCGGCGGATGGTGAATCAGGACCACACGGCAGCAGCCATCCTGGCGCGTGCGGGCGAGAAGCGCGCCAAGGCGCGCCATCTGCTCAGGACCGATGCGGCCGGCGGCCATATGGGCAGGCATCGGGGCGGCGCTGGAAACGCCAATGATGGCCAGCGGCCCGCGCCGACGCAGATAGGGAAAATCGCCAGGACCCGCCGCGGGATGTTCGCGGCCGTCGCTGCCTTCGCCCGCCATATAATCGGCCCACAGGCCAAGCGAGCGCTCCCAGGCAATGCGCACATAGGCATCGTGATTGCCCGGGATGACGCTGACCTCGCGGGGCGATCCCAGCTTCTCCAGCCAGGCCGCAGCGCGAAGGAATTCGCCCGGCAGCGAGATATTCACCAGATCGCCGGTGACCACGACATGATCGGGATGTTCGGCATGAATATCGTCGATGAGTCCATCCAGCACGGAACCCAGATGGATCTTCTTGCGGCGCAGATGCCAGGTGAGAAACCCCAGAACCCGTTTTGAGATCAGCAGATCCGGCCGGGGAAATCCGACCGCGCCAAGATGGGTATCCGACAGATGGGCCAGCGTGAACATCGGCACGCTACTTGTGCCGGAATGCTGCCAGGGTCAAGGGTCTTCGCGGGTCCGATAGTTCCGATATGGTGCCCGGCGGGCCGGCCGGGGCGCCAGGCGATCTGATTGCCGCTGTATCTACCCCATGATATGCAGCGCCAGTTGCGATTTTTGGGGGCATCCCCGGGGTAGCCGCAGCAATTCTTGTCGATCGAGGAACTGGTCCTGGCCATAGTCTCCGAGCGCGATCTCGATCTAGCCTGGCGCGATCTGGTGGCCGCCGGCCGCCGCTGGCCTCTGATCGCCTATCTGGCCTGGCATGACATCCGCGCGCGTTATCGCCGGTCGGTCCTGGGGCCTTCCTGGCTCACCATCAGCGTCGCCGTGCAGATCGGGGCGTTGGGCCTGGTCTACGGCTCGCTGTTCCACATGGATGTGGCGAAATACCTGCCGCATCTTGCCGCCAGCATGACCGTCTGGGCGCTGATGGCCAGCATGATCATTGAAGGCTGCAACAGCTTCATCGCCTCGGAGAGCTTTCTGAAACAGGGGGCGCTGCCCAAGGCGATGTTCCCGGCCCGCGTCGTGTTGCGCTCGCTGGTCAATTTCGGCCATGACCTGATCATCGTGGTGATCGTGCTGGCGATCTGGCCGCCCGCCTTTGGCTGGGCGACGCTGCTGGTCTTTCCGGGACTGGCCTTCCTGGCTCTCAATGGCCTGTGGGTGGGTCTGCTGGTCGGCATGCTGTGCGCGCGCTTTCGCGACCTGCCGCCCATCGTCGCCAGTACCATGCAGGTCGCCTTTTTCATCACGCCGGTGATCTGGATTCCCAACTCGCTGACGGGCCATGCGGCCACGTTGCTGGCACTGAACCCGTTCGCCATCTTTCTGTCACTGGTGCGTGATCCGCTGCTGGGCGAGTCGGTGCCACTTGGCCGTTGGGCGATTGCGCTTGCCGTCACGTTGTTCGGCTGGGCGCTCGCTTTCGCTGTCTTCGCCCGCTTTCGCGCCCGCATTACCTATTGGCTCTGATGATCGTTGGAAACCGATGACCGGAATCGACATCAGAAATATCGACGTTCATTTCCCGATCTACGATGCCCGGGCGCGCTCGTTTCGCCACAGCCTGCTGGGCATGGGCACGGGGCGCATCGGGGCCACCGAATCCCATCACGTCGTGGTCCGCGCGCTCAGCGACATATCGCTGTCTCTATGCCACGGCGACCGGCTGGGGCTGGTGGGGCGCAACGGCGCCGGAAAATCGACCCTGCTGCGCGTGATGACCGGGACCTATGAGCCGGGGGCTGGCAGCGTGCACATCGAAGGCCGGCTGGCCGCGCTCACGGACCTCACCATGGGCATGGATATGGAAGGGACCGGCTACGAGAACATCCTGATCCGCGGGCTGATGCTGGGGCTGACGCGCCGGCAATCGCTGGAGCGGATCGGCGAGGTCGAAGCTTTCACGGAGCTTGGCGACTATCTCAACCTGCCGCTGCGCACGTATTCCAGCGGCATGCTGTTGCGCCTGGCGTTTGCGATCTCCACCAGCGTGGAGCCGGAGATCCTGATCCTCGACGAGATGATCGGCGCCGGCGATCAGAAGTTTGCCGAAAAAGCCACGAAACGGCTGAACCGCCTGACCGATGCCGCGAGTATTCTCGTGGTGGCATCCCACGCCTCTGATACGCTGCGCAGGCTCTGCAACAAGGCCGCCCTGTTGCGCGAAGGCCGCCTGATCGAAGTCGGTCCGGTC
>DASXQK010000271.1:0-3006 GCA_036493015.1 Dongiaceae bacterium
GCCTTCAACGACAGCCTGATGCCCTTGTGTTTCAGTTCGTTTGCCAGGCTATGGCGAAGGTCGTCGTCGAAACCGCGCAAAATCTGGTCGCCGCGATAGGCCAGCGTGACCTCGCTGCCCAGCCCGTTGAAGATGCCGGCGAACTCCACCGCGATATAGCCGCCGCCGATGACGGCGATACGCCGCGGCAACTTCTCCAGCTGGAGCGCCTCGTTAGAGGTGATGCTGTTCTCCGCCGTATAGCCCTCGGGCCGCACCGGGTGAGCGCCATTGGCGATAAGGATAGTCTCGGCGTTGATGCGCCTGCCCGCAACCGCCACCGTATGCGGATCGACGAGGTGCGCGCGGCCTTCCACCAGCGTTACCTTGGAAGAGGCGAGCAGATCGCGATAGACCGCTTCCAGCCGGGCGATCTCGCGGTCCTTGTTGGCGATCAGGGTTGGCCAGTCGAACTTCGCGCTCTCGATCGTCCAGCCGTAGCCCGCGGCATCCTCGATCTCCTCGCGCACATGGGCGGCATAGACGAGGAGCTTCTTGGGCACGCAGCCGCGGATGACGCAGGTGCCGCCGACGCGGTAGTCCTCGGCGATGGCGACCCTGGCGCCATAAGCGGAAGAAACCCGCGCTGCGCGCACACCGCCCGAACCGGCGCCGATGACGAAGAGGTCGTAGTCATAGCCGGCCATTGCCACCTGTCTCCCTGGTCGCCGCGACGCTCAGGCGGCTGCCGGCCTGAACTGGCCCGCCGCGCGCATGCGCCGCAGCACCAGCGCGGCCAACACCACGCATTCAGCACCGGCAACGCCGATACTAAGCAGGGCGGGTGCCGGCGGATAGGGCGCCAGGATCGTTATCACCAGGCCCGCATTCAGAAACGCGAGTACGCCATAGGCGGGAAAATAAACAAGGGCCAGGCAGATGATGGCCATGATATCGCCCCGGCCGCGCCGGCTGCCGAAATTGAGAAACAGCACCAGCAGCACGTCACGCAGCACATAGAGCACGACAACCAAAGGAAGCGCGCTGACGGTAACCGAGCTTCTCATATTCAGCAGCATGGAGCCTGGCCCTTGCACCGGGGGCAGGTCCGGCAGGTCGTCGAGGCCGCCGAACAGAGTCAGGCCCAGCCCGATGGCTACAGTCATCAGAAAAATCGGAATCCACTGCGGCAGCAAAGTGAGCGCGCGAAACAGCCGGCTTTGCGCCAGGGCGGCACCGAACGCGCGATAACGCACCACATCCTTGGGCTCCAGGAAGATCGCCGCATAGGTCATGGCATGGGCCAGCACGAATGGCGCGAAGCACCAGGCGAAGAAGCTGCCATGAGCGGTCTGGATCACGCCATAGAGCAGCCCATCGGCATAAACCATCACGAACACCGCAAAGGCGAGCCAGGCCCAGGGAATGCAGCGGAACTGCAGCTCGACGCGCATCAGCCGATAGGCGCCGAAAATTGCCCAGCCGAGGAACAGCATGAGCGTGACAAAGGCGAAACCCGCACCGGGATAGTCTCGGCCGAACCAGCCGATATCGGGCAGCTCATGCGAAAAGACCCCGATATCGAGATGGCCGGGGACAAGGATGCTTGCACCGAGTCCCGCAAATTGGCTCAAGGTCACGCCCAGCCGCCGGCGGGTGACCTGCTTGCGCAGCAGCACCAGGCTGGTAAGGAAAGACACCGCCTGGCCGAACAATCCGATGCCAAGAATATGTAGATTCTCCAGCCCCAGCTCGCCTTGCCAGGGCGACAGGCCGCCCGCTGACTGCACCCAGAGGCGCGCGACAAAAGCGAACGCAGCCGAATACCAGACATAGCTGATACCGCCGATGAACTTGCCCCAGGTCATCTGCCAGGCGCCCAGCGTCGACATGCGCTGGCTGTCCCAGGTACCGCCGGCAACCTCCTCGGCCACCAGATCGGCGGCGCGTCGCGTACCCCAGAACAGGACGATGATGAGGAAGTACCATTCCGCGGCATGGGCCACGAGGTCATGGCTGTGATCGGTGAGCAGCCAGACCAGCAGCAAGACGATACCGACGGCGAGCGGCGCGATAATCAGGCGCAGGGGCGAGAACTGAAGCCAGAGATTGCGGCGAAGTTCCGGATTCATCGCAAGGCCTTCGTGTCGCCGAGATGGGTCAGATAGGCGTCCTGCAGGCTCTCGCGCTCGATGGTGAAATCGGCAATGGGCAGGCCCGCTTCGATCAGGCGGCGCAGCAACAGTGCGCGAGCCAGATCATCGCCGGTGAAATGAAACCGCAGGATCAACCCCTCGGCGATCAGGCCCGAGACCGTGCCCTCGCCTTTGACGACCGCTTCCGCGCGGGCATCGGCCGTGGCCAGCCGCAGCATGACGGCGGTACCGCCCGACGGCGCCGCGAGAGCGCGCTGATCGGCCAGCCGCCCGTCGCGCAGGATCAGCATATGGGTCGAATAATCCTCGAGCTCGCTCAGGATGTGGGAAGAGACCATGATGGTCATGCCATCATCACGCAACCGGCGCAGCGTCTCGGCAAGGCCAAGG
Source organism: Dongiaceae bacterium (assembly GCA_036493015.1). GTDB lineage: Bacteria > Pseudomonadota > Alphaproteobacteria > Dongiales > Dongiaceae > DASXQK01. Next base: position 2,526 of record DASXQK010000271.1, read on the forward strand.
CGCGCTTCGGGATCGAGGCCGGAGGCGGGCTCATCCAGCAGCAGCACATCGGGGCTGTGGACGATGGTCTCGCCGATGGCCAGCCGCTGGCGCAGGCCACGCGACAGGGTGCCGACCTTCTGGCGATAACGATCGCCCAGCGCCAGGCGCTCCGCCGCCAGCCTTGCCGCCTTCGGCCGGTCTGCTGCAGGCAGGCCGAGGGCGGCCGCACGATAAAGCAGGCATTGCTCGACCGAGAGATCGTCATAAAGCCCGAAGCTGTCGGCGAGAAATCCCATGCGGCGATGGCTCTGCCGCGGTTCGCTCAGCACGTCGAGCCCGGCCACACTCACCTGGCCGGCAAAAGGCGTGTCGAGCCCGGCGAGGCAGCGCAGCAGCGTCGTCTTTCCCGCGCCATTGGGGCCGACCAGCGCGGTGATTGTCTTTTCCTCGAGCGCAAAGGTCACCTCATCGAGCGCCCTTCTACCCGGGTAATCGAAGA